>JASGDR010000216.1:0-4856 GCA_047607095.1 Caulobacter sp. | reverse complement strand
GGCCCGGGCCCTGGAGGCGCAGTTGCCGGCCTTCGTCGACCGGCGGGTGGGCAAGAGCTTCGGCGACGTCGTCCCGCATGAGATGCTGGCCCTGATCAACTATGTGAACCTGGCCACGGCCCGCGCTGGCCTGCGGGCTCGGGAGGTGGCGGTGCGCAAGACGCTGGGCGCGGGGCCGGGGGCGCTGCGGATCCAGTTCCTGGGCGAGGCGGCCGCGACCATCGCCCTGGCGTTCCTGATCGGCCTGGCGGTGGTCGAGCTGGCCCTGCCTCTGATCAACACGGCCGGCGGCCTGGACCTGAGCCTCGACTATCGCCGGGACGGCGCCTGGGTGGCCGGTGTGTTCGGCGTGGTGCTGGCGGCGGGCCTGCTGGCGGCGGTCTATCCGGCCTTCATGCTGGCGGCGTTCAAGCCGGCCCAGGTGCTGGCCTCCAGCCGCGCGCCCAGCGGCGGCCGGTTCGGCGCGCGGCTGCGCGAGGCCCTGGTGGTCTGCCAGTTCGCCGCGGTGGTCGCCGCCTTCGTGCTGATGCTGGGGTTCCTGGGCCAGATTCGGCACATGCAGGACGCCGACTTCGGCTATCGGCGCGATGGGCTCTACATCGTCACCGCCACGCGCGGGGTGGGGGTGACGCCCGAGCAGCGCAACGCCTACTGGGAAGCGGTCAAGCGGATCCCGGGCGTGATCGCGGTGACGGCCAGCAGCAACGCTCCGGCCGACGACAGCTTCAACAGCAACTCGACCGCCTCGCGCCTGGACCGTCCCGCCCGCCTCGATCTCTCGCCGACCCTGAACCTGTCGTCGATCGGTCCGGACTACTTCCAGGCCCTGGGCGGCAGGGTGATCGCCGGGCGGCCGCTGGACCTGCAGCACGGCGGCGACGAGCAGTACGACCCCAAGGCCACGTCCGACACCATCACCAACGTGGTGATCAGCCGCGAGACCGTGAAGCTGATGGAGTACGCCTCGCCGGAGGACGCGCTGGACAAGCTGATGAACTTCAGCGGCCGCAAGGTGCGCGTCGTCGGCGTGGTCGAGGACATGCGCTTCTACAGCCCGATGGAGAAGGCGCCGGCCAAGATCTACTTCTTCAGCGGCTATCCGGCCTATTGGCCGGGGGACTGGCCGATCACCATGGTCCGCTATTCCGGGATGGACGACGCGGCGATGCGGGCGCGGCTGGAGGCGGCCTGGCGGCAGGCCGCGCCGAGCGCGCCGTTCGAGGGCAAGACGGCGCTGGCCAATCTGGAGCGCTACTACAAGCCCCAGCGCGATCGCTCGAACCTGTTCAGCCTGGGCGCGGCCATCGGGGCGGGGATCGGCTGCATCGGCCTCTACGGCCTGGCGGCGTTCAACACCTCGCGGCGGGCGCGGGAGGTGGGGCTGCGCAAGGTGCTGGGCGCGTCTAGCCCGCAGGTGGCGCGGCTGCTGATCGGCCAGTTCCTGCGGCCGATCCTGATCGCCTGCCTGATCGCCTGGCCGCTGGCGTGGTGGGCGCTACGGCGCTGGCTGTCGCAGTTCGACGACCCCGTGGGGGTCGGGCCGGGGATCTTCCTGGCCGGCGCGGCGGCGGCCCTGGCCGTCGGCCTGCTGACCGTCGGCGGACTGGGCTGGGCGGCCGCCTCGACCTCGCCGGGCAAGGCGCTGCGCAGCGAGTAGCCGGGCTGCGCGGTCAGGTGGAGGGCGCTTTCGCGCTCTCCCTCAGGCTTCGTCGGCCTTGATCCGAAAGACTTTTCGGCGGCGCGGGCGCCTTCGTGACAGGCAGTTGACGGGCCGGCCCCGAGCTTGCAGAGCTAGGCGTTGACGAGGCGCGCCCCGAAAGCAAAGAAGCGCGCCATCGAGGGCGGGCAGAGGCGATCGGTGTGAAGGACGAGGGCTGGCGCGGGCTGGTGCGCCGCATCACACGCATCACGCGCGACCCCGCCGGGGCGGAAGACGTGGTGCAGTCCGCCATGGTGCGGATGCTGGAATATCGTCGCGCCAATGTGCTCAACAACCCCGAGGCCTTCGTCGCCCGGGCGGCGGTCAACCTGGCCATCGACGAACGGCGCCAGAGGGCCCGCCGGCCCCATGAGGCTCTCGATTTCGTCGAGGACCGCCTGGCCGACGCCCATCCTCTTCAGGACGAGGTTCTGCGGGCGCACGAGCGCCTGACGCGGCTGAAACTGGGCCTTACGCGTCTCAGTCCGCGAACACGCGAAGTCTTTTTGCTTCACCGACTGGAAGGGCTGAAGTATCGGGAGATCGCCGAGCGCCTTGGCATAACCGTCAGCGCTGTGGAGAAACACGTGGCCAAGGCGGCCCTGTTCCTGACGGGATGGACCGAGAAGTGGTGAGCCCTGCGCGTGATCTCGAAACCGTTCGCCGGGAGGCGGCCGATTGGCTGGCCCGCCTGCGCAGCGACGTGCGCGGCCCGGCCGACGAGGCCGAGTTCAAGCTCTGGCTGAGTCGTTCCGAGGATCACCGCTCCAGCTTCGACACGCTGACGGCGACCTGGGAACTGGCCGGCGCCCTCAAGCACGACCCCGATATCGTCGTCGCCCCGCCGCGCGTCGCGCCGAAGCTGGCGCGCCGGGCCGTGTTGGCCGGGGTGGGGATCGGCGCGGTCGGGATCGGCTGGCTGGCCTTGGCGCCGGAAGTGTACGCCACGGGGATCGGCGAAACCCGCACCTTGCATCTCGACGACGGCACTTCGATCCTGCTCGACGCCGACAGCCGCATCCGCGTTCATCTGTCGGGGCGCAAGCGCAAGGCCACCCTCGTGAAGGGCAGGGCCTTCTTCCGCGCGGCGGCCGATCCGGTGAAGCCGTTCGTGGTGAGCGCCGAGGGGCGCGTGATCGTCGGCGACGGCGGCGACGCCTTCGACGTGTCGGTGAACGACGCCGCCGTGGCGGTGACCACGGTCGAGGGCCAGGTGCTGGTCATGGACGCCGGCCAGCCCTCCAGCCGCCTGACCGCCGTCGCGGGGCAGCGGATCGTGATCGCGGGCGAGGCCTCGCCGCGCCGGGAAGCCGCCGACGTGCAGGCCGCCACGGCCTGGCGCTTCGGCCAGGCGGTGTTCGACGACCAGACCCTGGCGGCCGCCATCGCCGAGATGAATCGCTACAGCCGCCGGCGCATCATGCTCGCCGAGCCGGGTCTGGAGGATCTGCGGATCAGCGGCGTCTACAAGGCCGGCGACAACGAGGCGTTCGCCCGCTCGGTGGCCACCTTGCTCGACCTGAAGGTCCAGACCAGCGCCGGCGGCCTGTTGATCGCGCCGCGCCACGGGGCATGAACGGGTCGTCGCACGCGCCCGAAAAAAGTTGCTGAGGAAAAATCGACCGCCGTCGTCAGGCCTCTTGAGCCCGAATATGCGGGCTAAGAGGGGAACACAATTTCATGACGATGGGGAATGACGGCCGCCTGCGCCGAATGCTGGCCGGGTCGGCCGCCGTGGGCGTGCTGCTGGTCGCCGGGGCTGCCTGGGGGCAGGCCGTGGCCGTGGACGTGCAGGCTCAGCCGCTGGACAAGGCGCTGCGCGAGCTCGGCAAGGAAACCGGGACCAACATCCTGTTCTCGCCCAAGGCCGTGGCCGGGCGTCGCGCCGACGCCGTGGTCGGCCGCTACACCCCGATCGAGGCGGCCCGCCGCCTGGCCGGTTCGGCCGGCCTGGAGGTGGTCGAGGACGGTTCGGGCGCGCTGATCGTGCGCCAGCCCGGCGCGACGGCGGTCGCCACCCTGCAGCCGGCGTCGTTCGAATCCGTAGATCAAGGCTCTACTGTCGAGGTTGAAGAGGTGGTGGTGACCGGCTCGCGCCTGCGCCGCACCACCTTCGACAGCCCGTCGCCGGTGATGGACCTCGATCGCGAGGAACTGCAGGAAAGCGGTTATCTCGACATCGCCGAGGCCCTGACCGACCTGCCGGGCGTCGACATCGGCGTCAGCCTGACCAACAGCCAGACCTCGGTGCAGAACAACGGCCTGTCGACGGTCGACCTGCGCTCGCTGGGCCAGAACCGGACCCTGACCCTGATCGACGGCCACCGCACGGTCTCCAACTCGGGCAACATGAACGCGGTGAGCCTCAGCTCCATTCCGCAGTTCTTCGTCGACCGGGTCGAGGTCAGCACCGGCGGCGCCTCGGCCATTTACGGCTCGGACGCCGTGGCCGGCGTCGTCAACATCATCACCACCAGCAAGATGGACGGGGTCAAGGCTCGGGCCGTGGCCGGCGTCACCGACGACGGCGGCGGCAGCAGCACCGAATACTCGTTGGTCGCGGGCAAGCGCGTCCTGGACGACAAGCTGTTCGTCATGGTCGGCGGCACCTACGAGAAGCAGGACGGCCTCTACGCCACGGACCGCAAGTGGGCGACCCAGTCGGTGACCTACGATCCCGACACCAACACGGTGTCGAGCCCGGATCTGTCGACCTACACGCCGGGCGGCCGTTTCCGCAGCACCAGCTTCTACTACAACGAGGGCGGCCTGCAGACGGGCTGGGTCACCGCCAAGAACGGCTACGAGACCCGCGACAAGGGCACGCTGATCACCCCGACCAAGCGTACGTCGGGCGCGATCAAGGTCAGCTACGACCTCACGCCGGACATCAAGATCTGGGGCCAGTTCCAGGCCTCGCAGGTGATCACGCATACGTCGCGCTCGGCCGCCACGCTCAGCAACTCGACGACCTACGGCGTCAACGACGAATACACGATCGGCAACATCGCCCGCAGCAACCCGTACGTGCCGTCGGCGATCTATTCGTCGTCGACCTCGTCGATCAGCTTCCGCCGCCTGATGAGCGAGGTTGGCGACCTGAAGATCTACAACCGCCGCACCACCCTGCGCGGTTGGGCCGGCGCCGAGGGCAAGG
>JASGDR010000215.1:0-5948 GCA_047607095.1 Caulobacter sp. | reverse complement strand
GTTCGCTGCTGCAAAGGCCAAGGTTCAACCGATTTACAACGTGCTCCACGAGCGTTTCCCCGAACTGTGGCTAGCTGAAATTCGAAACCATCCTTGAGCGGACCTAACTAAGGGCAGAAATGGGTCGTTAGCGGACGTTCGGAGCCAACTACATTTCAAGCAGCGGTGTCACCTGCGCGGGCTTCTTCAGGCCTAACTTCGCGCCAAGCTGGGTCGCGAGTGGGATCACCCAGAACGCGGATTCGGCGTCAAACGGCGCAGGCGAGCCGCTCAGATTGTAGAGGGTCTTGGCGCAGATTTCCTCAAAGGCATATTGGGCGAGTCGTAGCTCATCCCCCTTCTTCCCAGCCGCCAAAGTTTTCTGGCGGATGTCTTGGAACAGCTTGTGAGCGTCGGGCCAACGGTCACGGTCAGCAGCAACTACCGCTAGGGCCCGCAAAGACTGATTGTCTTCGCAGAGGGGCTCGAAGACGGCGAACAGGCCCTGCATGGCGGCGATGATGTTGATCGGATGCGTGCGCATGGCGGAAGAATACCGCCGCAACCGATGTCCGCAACGGGTCGGTCACGGGAGTTGGTAGCGTCTGTGGGATATCGATATGATCCTAGACGCTCCACTTTTCACGGCGACCAAGCTTACCGCGCCTAGGCCCGAATAGGTTTCCACCATTAGCGCCCCTGCGGGCTGGCTGCATTCGGGAAATCTTAGTTTAGAGGGCTGCGGCGTAGGCGTAGTGATCCTCGCCTTTCGAATCAGCGCTATTTACCGCCACTGGCGAGCCTCCAGAGGCGCGACGTTCAGCATAAGTCTATTTGGGGCCTATGCTTATACGAATATTGATTCGAGGGATGATGGATGTCTGAGACTAGCAAAGCGAATTTGATCGAACTGACAGCAGAAATTGTGTCGAATTTCGTGGCCAACAACGCCACGGCTGTCAGCGATCTTCCGGCCTTGATCAAGGCAACGCATGACGCGCTCGCGGGCGTCGAAAGTGGCGGCACGGTCGAGGGCAAGGGTATCGAGATTAGCAAACCGACCCCGGCACAAATCCGTAAGTCGATCACGCCCGATGCATTGATCAGCTTTGAAGACGGCAAGCCCTACAAGACCCTGAAGCGCCATCTGACCACGATGGGGCTGACCGTCGCTGAGTATAAAGCCAAATGGGGCCTACCGAACGACTACCCGACCACAGCGCCCAGCTACAGCGAGGCGCGGTCAGCTATGGCGAAGGCCCTCGGCCTCGGCCAGGGCGGTCGCAAAGCTAAGGCTCTGGCGGCGAAAGCCCGCGCGAAGAAGGCCTGAGGCAATGTGGGCGGACGGCTTTATCGAGCACATCAAACGGCAGTCGTTCGCCCATCCTGGCGAGTGGTTTTACGACATTGAGGACCAGCTTCGGCTAGCGCACAGCTATTCCTATAGCGACGTCGCCGGCTTCGAGTGGGCTGAGCACCAGTTCGACATTGCCTTGAACGATCTTGGTGCGACTTGGCTCGCCAACCTCAAAGTCATGGAAGCGGCGGAGATCCTCGTGGTCGGAAGCGCGGAACGTTGTGCAAGCTTGACGGTGCCCGGAAACCGCCTTCAATCTAAACGGCAAGGGCGCTGACGATAGGCCTGCTTCGGCGGGCAGGGGCGCGCCGCTCGGGTGCAAATCTTCATCCGCGATCTTGGGGGCGTTTGGTTGGTGAGATCTTCGACCGCTTTGGCCGCGTCCGAACGTCATTCTTCACCTTGCTCACGAATTCCGCAGCCGCCCGGGCGAAGCGTCGGCTGGTCTCGCCTTGCCGCTTCCCAACTCCCTGGACCTTCCATGCCTTCGCTTGCTTGCCGCACCCACTGGATGACTTCATCGTGCTGGACGCGCGGACTGATCGGCTCATGCTTGGCGCTGGCTGTTGGAATGGTTGGAACCCAGGGGGCTTGGGCGCAGGCGACGACGACCTTGCCTTCAATGCGCTTTGCCCGAGGCGAACTGATCTCGCCCAGCGCCGCCGTTGGCTATTACGGCGCAGCGACCACCCGCAGCTCAAGCTTTACTGGGGTCAGCGGTTTCGAAGGCCGAGCGCCTGAGATTGTCGAACTGGCGCGCGCGCTCAAGGGCGACGAAACCGATCAGGCCAAGATCGCCGATCTGATCTTGGAGCACGTGCGCAACAGCACCGACACCGCATTCACCTTTGGACTCAGTAAAGGCCCGCTCGGGACGATCGTCGACAAGTCGGGTACGCCCTTTGACCAAGCCGCCTTGGTTGTCGAACTGGCCAGACAATCTGGCTTGAACGCCCGTTACCGCATTGGCCAAGTTCGCCTGACCGCCGCGCAGTTTTCTGAGTGGACCGGAATCGCCGACCGTCAGGCCGCCTGCCGCTTCCTTGCCAATGGGGGAATCCCAGCAAGCTTCCCCGAAGCCACGCCTGCCGACTGCTCGTCTGGGGGAAGCTTTACGACCGTCACATTGCTGCACGCTTGGGCGGAGGTCGAAGCTGGAGGCGTCTGGCGAACGCTCGACGCTAGCTTCAAGGTCAGAAAAACGGGTTCGATAAATGATGTCGCCGCCTTGGCCGGCCTTGTCGCGAGTGCGCCCGCGACGGCGGGCGCCACTGGACTGGAGGCAGGCAGTCAGTCGAGCGCGCCTTATATTCGCAATGCGGGCTCAGAACAGATCGATGCTCTGCTGTCGGCCCGCAGCCTGCAACTTCTGGACGCGATCCGCGGCTCGGCGACGGCTTCGACGGAGGATCTCTCGACCTTCCTGGGTGATGGCGGTCGTACCGAGACCTATATCGGCGCCACGACCTGGGCCAGCGCCCCGCCCTATGTGATCACTGATCCGGGAACCGTCATCACCGGCGACCTGCCGGACCAATATCGCACCAAGTTGCATGTGCGAGTGGAATTTTGGATCTCTCCCAGCACGCCCGCGCCGCTAGAGCGGCAACTCTATGCCGACGAGATCTATGGCCGCAGGCTGGAGATCGACACCGACTTCGACGAAAACATGGCCAGCTATCACCACGACCGTGTCGCCATCGAGCTGGACGACGTCCCGCTGGCGACCTGGAGCCGTGATTGCCAGGGCTACACCAACGGCTGCACGCCTGGTTTTGACGGCATTTTGCAGCTCTCCGTCGATCATCCCTATGCGGCCGGTTCTGGCGGATATGCCGACCAGACCGTGCGCAAATATGTGGGCCTGACCGTGCCCGTGGCCATAGTGGCAGGTTTTGGTTCAACTTCGGACGCATTGGGCGCCAAATGGGCCGGCGAGCGGGCTAAGGACGAACTGCTGCCAAGGCAGCAAGGCAGCTACCAGTGTGAAGCCGGTAAGGAGTACCAATGCTTCCCGACCTATCGGACCTCGGCGGCCGACCAGCAGCGCCATAGGCTTGCGGCCAATTGGCTGGCGGTGACCAGCCAAGCCTTCTATGTCCACAATCGACTGGCCGCCATCGAAGGGCAGCACCACCATTCGCTCGGCGTGACCGCCTGGCGTTACAAGGTCGTGTCTCGCCAGGACAACACACTTCAAATCGCCGACTGGAGCATCGCCGAGCAAACCACCAATCTCGATGTCGACAGCATGTTCAGCTTGGCTAGCCGAACCAACGACGCGGGCAAGGTGCAGGCGACCTCACGCGCCTTCGCCGTGACGGCCGCCGCCTTGGAAGGCGCTCTGGTCGAGCAGGTTCTGGATACGCCCGATAGCGCCTCGACCGCGGCGCGCTTCGCCTGGGCCAACCGCCCCGACGAAGATCCCTGCAATTTCGGGGCGCGGCGGTTTTATAGCTATGCGTCGGCGTCCGCGGCCGATCGCCCTGGCCTGCTGCTGGGTGAGGGCTCGTCCGGTTGCACCAGCGCCTACCCGCAAGTCTATTCGACCTTCCTTGAAAACGGAAAGACCCGTTACGCTCAGGCTTTGGATCGCTATGTCGCCGCTGGCTATCAGAGCGTGGTCGGTTCTGCCGAGACGTTTCTTGGTCCTGGTCATCGTGTCGGCGCGCAGCTTCCGCCAGCATGCTCTATATTTGAAGGGGTCTGTTATACGGCGGGTTATGACGAGACGCCCCAGCGAGGGGGAGCGATAAGCGCCACACGCTACGAGGGCGCGATCGTCGCCGAGGTCGCCCACGCAATCGTCGACCGCAACGGCGTCACCAAGGGGGGCGCGGGTAAAGACACCGAGCGCCAAGGGGCCTACGATCCAAACCGCGCCGCCGATCTTCTCAAGGATCGCTTTGTCGATCGCGGCACGGTGGCGGGCGTTGATCTAAAGACAGGCCTTGCCGGTTACACTAGCCCGACATTGGCGGGGCTCGGCGGCGAAGCGCCGCTGGGGCTGCAATATACCGTGACCTACAAGGCCGGCGCGCCGTGCATTGGCGACACAGGGCCTTGCACGGGCCCCGTCTCAGGTGGCTGGTCCAACAATTGGGAAATGCATTTTAGCGTGTCGGGCAGCGCTGCCGAGAGTCTAGGCTCCTCCTCCTTGCGCGCCGCGCCCGCCAGTTTGGCCGCGTTCGCGGCGCTTCAAGCCGTCTATGCCGACACCTCGATCGATGACCTGCGCAAGGATGTCTACGCTAACCTGATGGCCGACTGGTGGCGTCGCCAAATGGTCGGCAACACCGCCACAGTCGCGGCATCGGGCAGTGCTGTCCAGTTCGTTAAGCTGGCTGACGGAACGTGGTGGGCGCCGATGAGCCCGGCTAGCCAGCTCCTGCAGACCGGCGCCGCCGTCAAGGTGCGCGACAACTGTTCTGAGCCCGCAGCGACGCGGCGCTGGGATTGGATGGCCACGGGCTTCACGGCCAAGATCCGCGCGGGCGACACCCTGATCTTCGCTCCGTGGAAGACCAATTACATTCCCCAGGATGTTTGCGCCTTCACCTACGGGTTCAAACCGACCAGCTGGAGCTGGGCGAAGGGAGGCTCGCTCACCTTCGCCACCGATGGATTTGGCAAGGTCACGGGAATCACCAGCAGCTCCGGCCGTACAGCGACGCTCTCCACGGTCGGCGTGTTCGCCGCCGGCGATCAAACGGCAGCGCCGGTCGTCAATGCCAAGGGTGAAACGACGCGAGTGGACTTCGCCGAGCCAGTAGCACGCTCGGCGACGGCGCGACCGGTTCCATTCCAGCGTGTCGCCACAATCTATGAGCCGGTGGAGGCCGGTGCGTCGACGACCGGGGCGCTGGCCTCCCTGTCCTATGTTTATGACAATGTAGGCCGGGTCCGAGAAGCCCGGGACGGCGTGGCCATCCAAGGTGGTGCGGCGGCGCATCGCTTCTTCTTCGCCGAGGGGGCGCGGGCACAGCGGATCGACCCGCTGGGGGGGCGATATACGGTGTATTTCGACCAGAATGGCGATGGCGTGCGCCATACCGACGAACTCGGGCGGCAGACCGCCAGCGCTTATGACGGACGCCATCGCGTGTCATCCCGGACCTATCCGGAGGGCGATGTCGACCAGTTCAAGTATGACGAGCGCGGCAACGTCGTGGAGCTTCGCAAGATCGCCAAGCCTGGCTCGGGACTTGCGGATCTGGTGATGACCGCAGGCTATGACGCGACCTGGAACAAGCCGTCGTGGGTGAAGGACGCACGCGGAAACCAGACTGATCTTGTCTATGTCGCTTCGGGCAATGGCGCGGGCGAGATCCTGACCGCGACGCAGCCGGCGGTGAACGGGGTGCGGCCGGTGTGGAGCTTCGAGTACGGCTCGGCGGGCCTGCCGACCAAGGCGACCGATCCGACCGGCGTGGTGACGACCACCACCTATGACGCGCTAGGCAATCCGACGACGTCGACGCTGGATCCGAGCGGCGTCAACGCGACCACCTGCAAGGCCTATGACGCCGTCGGCAACCTGGTCAGTGAAACCGACCCCCGCGCAGGAGTCTGCCCGTGAAGACCGACCGAAGGGCGGCGCCGTCGCGCCATG
>JASGDR010000214.1:0-4756 GCA_047607095.1 Caulobacter sp. | reverse complement strand
CGCGACGTCGCCGGCGGCGCGGCCGGCGCGGGCTTGGGGGCCTCGGGGCCGCCCAGCGAGCGGATCAGCTCGCCCACCCCGGCCACGGTGCCGGTGATGCCGGCGAAGTCGGCGGGCACGATCACGGTTTTGGCGTTGGGCGAGCGGGCCAGGTCCCCGAACGCCTCGACGTACTTCTGGGCGACGAAGTAGTTGATGGCGTTGACGTCGCCGCGGGCGATGGCTTCCGACACGAAGGCGGTGGCCTTGGCTTCGGCTTCGGCTTCCCGCTCGCGGGCCTCGGCGTCGCGGAAGGCCGCTTCGCGCCGGCCCTCGGCCTCGAGGATGGCGGCCTGCTTGGAGCCCTCGGCGCGGGCGATCTGGGCCTGCTTCTCGCCCTCGGCCTCGGTGATGACGGCGCGGCGCTCGCGCTCGGCCTTCATCTGGCGGGCCATGGCGTTGGTGATGTCGGCCGGCGGCGTCAGGTCCTTGATCTCGATGCGGGCGACCTTGACGCCCCAGGGGCCGGTGGCCTCGTCGATCGTGGCCAGCAGGCGCGAGTTGATGTGGTCGCGCTGGCTCAGCACCTCGTCCAGCTCCATGGAGCCGACGACGGTGCGAAGGTTGGTCTGGGCCAGCTGGGTGATGGCGTAGATCAGGTTGTCGACGCGATAGGCCGCGGCGGCCGCGTCCATCACCTGGATGAAGACGATGGCGTCGACGGTCACCGACACGTTGTCCTTGGTGATGACCTCCTGCTTGGGAACGTCGAGCACCTGCTCCATCATGTTGACCCGGCGGCCCACCGTCTCGACGAACGGGGTGAGGATGCTGATGCCGGGCTTCAGCGTGCGGGTGTAGCGGCCGAACCGTTCGACGGTGAACTCGCGGCCTTGCGGCACGATCTTGATGACGTTGACGACCAGCAGGATCGCCAGAATCAGAAGCACCAGAGGGACCAGAAAAGCGGTCACGAAAGCCTCCCGAGACGTGGCCCGGCGGCCCAAGCCGCCAGTCGCCATGCGTCCATAAGAGGAATTTAGCGCGCCGCTCGCCCTTCCGCCACGGAATCCGGCGAAGCTTGCTCGTTGATCCGCACCGTCTGCGACAGCTTGGAGGCCAGGGCCCGGCCGCGAAGGGCGGCCTGGCGTTCGGCCCGGCGGCTTTCGGGGCCGCACTCGGGATAGGCGGCCTGCGCCGCGGCGTAGCCGCCGTTGAAGCGGTCGCGCAGCTGGCCGTCGAAGGCCTGGTCGGCCTGCTCGACCTCGGTCAGCCGCACCATGCGGGCCCGCCAGAACTGGTCGCCGGCCCCTTCGCAGGCCTGGCGCAGGGCGTGGCTCTGGCCGATGGCGTAGGCGAGATCCAGCAGTCGCTGACGCTCGGCCGGGGCGCGGTCCTGCGCGCTCGCCGGAACGGGCGCCAGGGCGGGCGCGGCCAGCACCAGGGCGGCCAGGATCGGAGTTGCGAGACGGGCGCGAAGCATGCGCGGCACTATCGCCGCAAGCGCCCCGGCTGTCATCGCCGCGCTCGCGAGGGGCGAACGCAACCTTAAGCTTATCCACAGCGCCGCTCGCCCATTTCGGGTCGAAACTTCGACTCTTCAGGGCCTTGCTATCAACAAGGATCGGGATCAGGCTGTGGATAAGTCAGGGGCGGCGAGAAACGACCACTCCGACAGCGCAGAAGGGAGGACGTGTCATGGCCGAAGTGCATTACGGCGTCGTCCAGGTGGGCGACCGATGGACCATCATTGGCGACCAGCTCCGGTTCGGGGCGTATCGCAGTCGCCACGAGGCCGAGCGGGCCGCCGTGCGCTTGGCCGAACAGGCCACGGGCGTCGGCATTCCGGTGCGCATGCACCTGCAGGACGAGACCGGCCAGCTGCATCGCCCCACCTTGATGAGCTGAGGCCGCCCGCCGCGCGGCCTCCACGCAACGAACGGCCGGTCCGCGCGCTTTACCCGGCGAGCTAGAGCGTGACAGCCGAAAGTGTTCGCGGTTTCGGCGCTCGTCGCGCTCCGATGTTTGAATTCGAGCCCTCCCGAAGGGGAGGACCCGAGCGTCGTTGGATGCCGCCATGGCCGATTCCGCAGAACTGAACGATCGCGAGGCCCGCGCCGAGCGGGTGCATCACGCCTATGCGGGCAACCGCCTGCTGCTGGCCATGCCCGACGACGCCCGCGCGGCGCTGAAGTCGGCGCTGTCTCTGACCGCCTTGGCGCGCGGGACGGTGCTGTTCGACGTCGGCGAGGATGTCCGCACCACCTATCTGCCCTGCCGGCCGACCATGGTTTCGCTGCTGGTTCTGACCAGCGAGGGCCGCGAGGTCGAGGCCGCCACGGTCGGCTGGGAAGGCGCGCTGGGCGGGGTGGTCAGCGGCGGCCTCAAGCCCGCCTACGGCCGGGCGGTGGTGCAGGCGCCGGGGCCGGCCTTCACCATCCAGACCGCCCGCCTGGACGAGATGCGCCAGCGCTTCCCGGCGCTGGGCGACCTCTTCACCCGCTACGCCGACGCCATGATCGCCCAGATGATGCAGTCGGTGGCCTGCAACGCCCTCCACACCATCGAGCAGCGCTGCTGCCGCTGGCTGCTGGCCGCTCACGACCGGGCCGGCGAGGACATCGTGCGCCTGACCCAGGAGGCCCTGGCCGACATGATGGGCGTGCAGCGCACCACCGTCACCGCCGCGGCCAAGGTGCTGCAGGCCGACGGGATCATCCAGACCCGCCGCGGCCGCGTCGAGATCCGCGACCGCCGCAAGCTGGAGCGCCGGGCCTGCGAATGCCACGCCCAGGTCGAGGCTCACTTCAAGAAGCTGCTGCCCGAGGTGGCGGCGGCGGTCGGGTGAGGGTCAGCCCGCCAGCGCCGCCGTGCGCCGGATGGCCGCTTCGGCCTCTCTCACCAGATCGGCGACGATGTCGCCGGCCGGGCGGACGTCGGTGATCCCGCCGGCGCTCTGGCCCATGGCCAGGCACGAGCGTTCGGGATCCAGCCCTTCGGTCTGGCCGGCGATGCCGCCCAGCACCCCCGCCTGGACGCTGGCCATGGCCTGCAGCGGAAAGGGCCGGATGTCGCCGGGGCGGGTCTCCCAGTCCTCGACATACGGGTTGGCGCGCACCCGCATCGGCTTGCCCGAATAGCAGCGGGTGCGGACGGTGTCCTCGTCGCGGGCGGCCAGCACGGCCTCCTGATAGATCGCGCCGGCGTGCGCCTCGGCGCTGGCGATGAAGCGGGTGCCCATCCACACGCCCTGGGCGCCCAGGGTCAGGGCGGCGGCCAGCCCGCGGCCGTCGTACAGGCCGCCGGCGGCGATCACCGGGATGTCGACGGCCTCCACCGCCTGGGCCACCAACGGCAGAGTGCCGACCAGGCCCGTGTGGCCGCCGCCTTCGCCGCCCTGGCAGATCACCGCGTCGCAGCCGGCTTCCTGCGCCTTTTGGGCGTGGCGCACCGTGCCGCACACCACCATCACCTTCAGGCCGGCGTCCTTCAGCCGAGCCAGGATCGGCGAGGGCACCCCCAGGCCGGCGACGAAGGCGCCGGCGCCTTCCTCGACGATCACCTCGACGCTGGCGGTCAGGGCTTCGGGCGTGGCGGCCAGCAGGTCGACGCCGAACGGCCTGTCGGTCAGTTCGCGAACCTGCCGCATCTGCTGGCGGATGAACTCGGGCGAGGTTCCGGCCATGCCCAGCACGCCGTAGCCCCCGGCGTTGGAAACGGCGGCCGCCAGCGGGGCGTACGAAACCCCGCCCATACCGGCCAGCAGGATCGGATGCTCGATGTTCAGCAGGTCGCAGATCGGCGTGCGCAGGGCCATGGCGGCGCTCTCCCTTGAAGGCCCTCTGGCGGGGTCTTTGACGGGAGAGTGCGCGCGCTCGCGCGGGCGGCAAGCGTGCCGCGAGGTCAGTCGCGATGAGCCGTCTTCGGGCGGTCTCGGCGCTACTCGTCGAGGATCCGCTCGGGATCCAGCTCCGGCGTCCAGAAGCAGGCGGCCATCGCCGCCAGCATGACGGCGACCATCGCCAGGAAGCCACGCGGCGGGGTCAAACCCGCGATGTATGGGCCCACGATGTCTTGCGGGGTCATCTCTCTCGTTTCCTTGTGAGACGGCGCCGCGCTCTGACGTCGAGGCTGCCGGTCACGGAAGAAAGCGTCTCACCGAAGGGACGGCTCGACAAGTCCCCATTTTTCAAGGGGTTATTTGGACTCCCGGGTCTAGGAAACCGGTTCGGGCGCGGTGGCGGCGTCAGAGAGGGCTAAGGCCGCGCGGGCGGTGCGGACCGTCAGCAGCTTGTTCCGCACCTCCTGGGCATAGGCCGCCAGCTCGCCACGGGTGCGGATCGCGGCGACCTTGGCCTTGATCGCCTCGACCGTGGCCGGATCGCCCCCCGACAGATGGGCGTCCCGCTTGGCCAGCAGCAGCAGCAGGCCGATGGGAGTTCCATTTTCGGGCAGGGGCGTTGCGGCCAACGCGACCTTGTCGATCGTCATGGCCTGCACCTGCGCCTGGCTCTGGCCGACCTTGGGCAGGGTCAGCGGGCAGTCGGTGCGGGGCGGATAGATCGTCAGCAGGCCGGTCAGGTCGGCGGCCTTGGCGTCTCGATCGGTCATGGTTCCGGTGCCGTAGAGCGCGTTCAGCGTCGCCGAGACCGAGGCGTGGTCGTAGAGCGTCGGGTCGACCGTGGCGGCTGCGATCTGCGGCGAGACGATCACCGCGGGCACCCGCACGCCGTAGAGGTTGAAGGGGAAGCCGGTCTTGTTGATCGACGGGTCCAGG
>JASGDR010000213.1:0-5059 GCA_047607095.1 Caulobacter sp. | reverse complement strand
GTAGGCGGCGTAGACGTCCTGATCGAACAGGAAGCGGTTGGTGCGGGCGGGGCTGACCGTCAGGGCGTTCCAGGACGGGCCGGTCTCGCCGTGATTGTCGTAGTCGTTCCTGGCCCACTCGAAATCGAGACCGGTCTTCAGCGTGCCGCCGCCGACATTGGGACGGGCGTAATCGGTCTTGAAGTTGGTGCGCTTCTGCTCGGCGCCGAACCCGTAGCGCTCGTAGAGGTCGCTGGCGGCGCTGTAGTCGTTGACCGCCGTGGCGTCGCGCGAGAAGTCGGTTTCCTCGTACTCCAGGTGCGCGGTCAGCAGGTGCTCGGCGCCCTTGAACTGGCGTCGCCAGTCGGCGCTGACGCCGGCGTTGTCGCGCTTCATGTGGGCGTCGGTCGCCCGCACGTAGTCCGTGGCGGAACCGGCGGCGTCGTAGGTCTCCTCGCCGGTGGTGTCGAACTTCATGCTGCGGTAGCGGACCTCGCCGCTCAGCCGGTCCCTGGGCGTGACGTCGTAGTCGACGCCGCCCCGCAGATTGACCATGTCGCCCCCGTTCTCGAAGGCGCCGTCCTGGGTGCTGGAGCCGGCGGCCGTCTGGCGCGCGATGGCCTGCCAGGCCTCCTGCTCCTCGTGGCGCAGGCCGATGTCGCCCGACAGGGTCAGCTTGTCCTTGACGTAATTGCCACTGACGCCGCCGTTGTAGCGGCCGTCGGTGCTAGCGTTCAGGCGCACCGTGCCCGTGCCGCCGGGCTTGCGGGTCTTCTTGGTCACCAGGTTGATGATCCCGGCCGTGCCGTCGGGGCGGAAGGCGGCCGAGGGATTGGTCATCACCTCGACGCGGTCGATCTGGTCGGCCGGCATGGCCTGCAGGGCGTCGCCCCGGCCGTCGCCGTTGAACATGCCCGACGGCTTGCCGTCGATCAGGATGGTGACGTTGGCGTCGCCGCGCAGGCTGACATTGCCCTGCACGTCGACCTCGACCGACGGGATGTTGCGCAGGGCGTCGGCGATAGAGCCGGTGCGGGCCGAAAGATCGTTGGCGACGCTGTAGCTGCGTCGGTCGATCGAGCTGCGCATGGCCGTGCTGTCGCCGGTGACGGTCACGCCCTCGACGGCGGCAGGGGCCGGGGTCTTCGGCGCGGACTGGGCCTGGACCGGGGCCGGAGCCGCGGCCTGGGCCAAGGCCAGGCAGGGCGTCGCGATGATCGCGGTCGCGGAAAGCAGGATGGTCTTCAGGCGCAAGGCGCGCTCCCCCGAGGTGATCGGTCGAGGCGCCGCGAGCGGACGGTCCGCGCTGGTCTCGACCTCCAGCCGTAAAGCGCGACTTTGATCGCGGGGCAAATTTCTTTTCGGCAATGTTCTTGCGCGCCGGAGACGATACTTGCGATTACCTCGCAAGTTCTTGCCCGTCCGCATCGTCAAACGATGCGGAATGACAACGCTGCCATCGCCCCTTGCGGGCCGCGCCGGACCTGACACTATCCCTCCGCGACGAGGGCGGCGCCGGAAGCGGGAATCCCGCAAAAACGGCCGCTTGCGCGCTGATACCGGTAACACTAAGGTCGCCGGCAACTAAGGTCCCTACGGGGGCGCGTTAGGGATCAAGCATGGCCCCGATAGGGGGCCAGTTCGGGGAGGACTCCAGTGGCATCAGTCTCCAGCGCCGGGCCGAGCGCCGGCATGAGCGCCGACGGCGCGAAGGTGAACATGGCCTTCGTCGCCGCCATCGTGGCCGTGGCCACCATCGGCGGCTTCATGTTCGGCTACGACAGCGGCGTCATCAACGGCACGCAGGAAGGCCTGGAAAGCGCCTTCAACCTCAGCAAGCTCGGCACCGGCCTGAACGTGGGCGCCATCCTGCTCGGCTGCGCCATCGGCGCCTTCGCCGCCGGCCGCCTGGCCGACGTCTGGGGCCGCCGCACCGTGATGATCATCTCGGCCCTGCTGTTCCTGGTCAGCGCCCTGGGCACCGGCGCCTCGCACACCTCGATCGTCTTCATCGTCTTCCGCCTGATCGGCGGCCTGGGCGTCGGCGCCGCCAGCGTGCTGTGCCCGGTCTACATCTCGGAAGTCACGCCCGCGAACATCCGCGGCCGCCTGTCGTCCGTGCAGCAGATCATGATCATCACCGGCCTGACCGGCGCGTTCGTGGCCAACTACGTGCTGGCCCACACCGCCGGCAGCTCGACCGCCGAATTCTGGCTGGGCCTGCCCGCCTGGCGCTGGATGTTCTGGATGCAGACCATCCCGGCCGGCGTGTTCTTCCTGGCCCTGCTGGCCATTCCGGAGAGCCCCCGCTACCTGGTCGCCAAGGGCAAGGACGCCCAGGCCGAGGCCATCCTGTCGCGCCTGTTCGGGGCGGGCCAGGGCGCCAAGAAGGTGGAAGAGATCCGCGCCTCGCTGGCCGCCGACCACCAGCCCAAGTTCTCCGACCTGCTCGACCCGGCGACCAAGAAGCTGCGTCCGATCCTGTGGGCCGGCCTGGTCCTGGCCGTGTTCCAGCAGCTGGTCGGCATCAACATCGTCTTCTACTACGGCTCGGTGCTGTGGCAGTCGGTGGGCTTCACCGAGGACGACAGCCTGAAGATCAACATCCTGTCGGGCGCCCTGTCGATCCTGGCCTGCCTGGCCACCATCGGCCTGATCGACCGCATCGGCCGTAAGCCGCTGCTGCTGATCGGCTCGGCCGGCATGGCCGTGACCCTGGGCGTGCTGACCTGGTGCTTCTCGACGGCCACCACCGTCAACGGCGCCCTGCACCTGGCCGGCAACGCCGGCGTCATCGCCCTGATCGCCGCCAACCTCTACGTGGTGTTCTTCAACCTCAGCTGGGGCCCGGTCATGTGGGTCATGCTGGGCGAGATGTTCCCCAACCAGATGCGCGGTTCGGCCCTGGCCGTCGCCGGCTTCGCCCAGTGGATCGCCAACTTCGCCATCTCGGTGAGCTTCCCGGCCCTGGCCGCGATCAGCCTGCCGATGACCTACGGCTTCTACGCGCTGAGCGCGGCGGTCTCGTTCTTCCTCGTCCAGAAGCTCATCCACGAGACCCGTGGCAAGGAGCTGGAGGCGATGGAGGGCTGATCGACTTCCTCCCCCCGAAGGGGGAGGTGTCGCCGAAGGCGACGGAGGGGGAAGCGGCTGCAAAGCCGGCGACGCCTCCGGAGCTGAGTAAGAACTACCCCTCCGGCCCTCCGGGCCACCTCCCCCATCAAGGGGAGGATCTGGGAAAGACGGAACGCCCGGGAGCCATGCTTCCGGGCGTTTTCTTTTGCCCCGGGCGGTGACAGCGTTATCGTCGAAAAATGGATTATGACACCGGTAGACAAGGCCGCGATAGGTCGCTTTAGTGACCGGTAACAA
This sequence comes from Caulobacter sp., assembly GCA_047607095.1. Classification (GTDB taxonomy): domain Bacteria; phylum Pseudomonadota; class Alphaproteobacteria; order Caulobacterales; family Caulobacteraceae; genus Caulobacter. Next base: position 1,708 of record JASGDR010000213.1, on the reverse strand, counting down.
GCCGACGCGACACAAGGATGCGCGGCCTCGCCTCGGGAAGGAAACACATGGCCGATCTCAGCCGCCGCGGAGCTCTGGGCTCGCTCTTGACCGGAGCGGCTGCGGCCGCCGCCCTGCCCTCTGCGGCTTCCGCCGAAGGCGTCGGCGCCCTGCCGGCCAAGAGCGCGACCGGCCCGACCTGGACCAAGGGGATCGAAGGCCAGCGCAAGGCCGACCTGGGCGACGGGACCTTCCTCAACCCCATCCTGGCCGGCGACCATCCCGACCCGTCGATCCTCAAGGACGGCGACGACTACTACATGACCCACTCGTCGTTCGACGCCTATCCGGGCCTGCTGATCTGGCATTCCCGCGACCTGGTGAACTGGACACCGGTGGCGCCGACCCTGAAGACCAACATCGGCTCGGTCTGGGCGCCGGAGCTGTGCAAGCACGAAGGCCGCTACTACCTCTACATCCCGGCCAAGTTCCCCAAGAACAACACCAGCTACGTGATCTGGGCCGACAGGATCGAGGGCCCCTGGTCCGAGCCGATCGACCTGAAGCTGCCCGGCTACATCGACCCCGGCCACATCGTCGACGAGAACGGCGAGCGCTGGCTTTTCCTGTCGGGCGGCGACCGCATCAAGCTGGCCCCGGACGGCCTGTCGACCGTCGGCAAGCCGGAACATGTCTACGATCCCTGGCGCTATCCGGACGACTGGGACGTCGAGGGCTTCTCGCCCGAGGGCCCCAAGGTCATGCGCCGGGGCGAATACTTCTACATGATCACCGCCGTGGGCGGCACGGCCGGCCCGCCGACCGGCCACATGGTCATCGCCGCCCGCGCCAAATCCCTCGCCGGCCCGTGGGAGAACCATCCCCGCAACCCGCTGGTGCGCACCGTCGACAACGCCGAGAAGTGGTGGTCGCGCGGCCACGCCACCCTGGTCGAGGGCCCCACGCCCGGCGACTGGTGGACCGTCTATCACGGCTACGAGAACGGCTACTGGACGCTGGGCCGCCAGACCCTGCTGGCCCCGGTCACCTGGGCCAGAGACGGCTGGTTCGAGATCGGCGGCGGGGATCTCGCCAAGCCGATCAAGAAGCCTAAGGGCGGCAAAAGCGGCCCGCACGGCATGGCCCTGTCGGATGATTTCTCGACCGACAAGTACGGCGTGCAGTGGAACTTCTTCGATCCGAAGCCGGGCGAACAGGACCGCATCAGGCGCGAAGACGGCGTGCTGACCCTGAAGGGCGCGGGCGAGGCCCCGTCGACCGGCTCGCCGCTGATCTTCGTCAACGGCGACCAGGCCTATGAAATCGAATGCGAGATCGAGGTCGACCCGGAGACACGGGCGGGCCTGATCCTGTTCTACGACCGCCAGCTCTATTGCGGCCTGGGCTTCGACCAGAAGAACTTCGTCACCCACCAGTACGGCATCGAGCGCGGCCGCCCGGCCAATCCGCATGGGACCAAGATGCTCATGCGCCTGCGCAACACCCGCCACATCGTCGCCTTCCACACCTCGGGCGACGGGGGAAAGACCTGGAAGCGCTTCGACCGCGGCATGGAAGTCAGCGGCTACCACCACAACGTCCGCGGCGGCTTCCTGATGCTTAAGCCGGGGATCTATGCGGCGGGCAAGGGTTCGGCCCGGTTCCGGAACTTCAAGTACCGGGCCCTGGACTAAGCAGATCCTCCCCCTCTGGGGGAGGTGGCCCGAAG
>JASGDR010000212.1:0-4029 GCA_047607095.1 Caulobacter sp. | reverse complement strand
GCGAGCGCGGCGTCAGGGCGGCGGGCTTGGCCGCCCGCCACCAGAACAGGATGCTGGCGCTGGCCCGCACCAGGCCGGCCAGGGCGGCCAGCGGACGCACCGGCGCCCAGTGGGCGTTGGGCACCCAGGCGTCGGCGCGGCCGACGACGTTGCGCACCAGGTCGCGGCGTTCGGCGAAGCCGAGCGGCAGGAACTGCACTCGTAGAACCCCCTTGTCGAATAGGACGGCCCGCGCCTTGAACTGGCGCCCGCGCTCGTCCCGCAGGAACTCGACCGTGTCGATGTGGCGCTCGTTGCCCCAGTAGCCGTCGGGCACGATCGCCGAGAGGCCGCCCATCGAGACCTCGCGGGTCAGCACCTCGATCTCCTCGCCGTTGGTCAGGCGCAGGCGGGCGGGCAGGAAGGCCTCGATGCGCACGTGCTGGCGCACCTGCCGGGTCTCGCGGCCGACGGCGATGGCCGTCAGCAGCACCAGCAGGCTGAACAGGGTCCAGAAACAGTTGAGCACCAGCGTGCCCACCAGCACGAAGTCGGGCTCGGCCTTCAGCAGGCGCCAGACGCCGAAGCACAGGCCGGCGATCAGCAGGCCGGCCACCACCAGGTGCGGCCACATCAGCCCCCAGTCGAAATAGCCCCGCTCCAGCCGGCCGCCCTTGTCGGTGACGTTGAACTTGCCGTGCTTGGGCGCGAACAGGGTGACGAGCGTCGGTCCCAGCAGGTGGAAGGCCAGCAGGGTCTCGTAGATCTCGCCCCAGAACGCCATGCGTTCCTCGCCCTGCATGCGGTTGTTGGTGACGATCGAGTGCACCAGGTGCGGCAGGGCGTAGGCCAGGATCATCGGAGCCGAGGCGCTGATGATGTTGAACCCCAGCAGCAGGAAGACCAGCGGCGAGGTCAGGAACACGATGCGCGGCAGCGGAAACTGGAAGTGCAGCATCGCATTCAGGTAACAGAGCCTCTGGGCCAGGCTCAGGCCCTTGCCCGTCAGCGGATTGTCGATCCGGAAGATCTGGGTCATGCCGCGCGCCCAGCGGATGCGCTGGCCGATGTGCAGCGCCAGACGCTCGGTCGCCAGGCCCGCCGAGAGACGGATCTCGAGGAAGGCGGTGTTCCAGCCCTTGCGCTGCAGCTTCAGCGCGGTGTGGGCGTCCTCGGTGACGGTCTCGTGCGCGAAGCCGTGCGTCTCCTCCAGGGCCGAGCGGCGGATGATGGCGCAGGAGCCGCAGAAGAAGGCCGCGTTCCACAGGTCGTTGCCCGGCTGGACGACCCCGTAGAAGAGGTCGCCCTCGCCGGGGATGTCCTTCACCGTCTGGATGTTCCGCTGCACCGGGTCGGGCGAATAGAAGTGGTGCGGCGTCTGCAGCAGGGCCAGGCGCGCATCCTCCTGGAACCAGCCGATGGTCATCTGCAGGAAGGCGCGCGTGGGGATGTGGTCGCAATCGAAGATGCAGACCAACTCGGCGTCGGTCTGGCCCAGCGCGTGGTTCAGATTGCCGGCCTTGGCCCCGAAGTTGTCGGGACGGGTCATGTAGGTCGCGCCGGCCTTCTCGGCGAAGGCCTTGAACTCCGGCCGGCGGCCGTCGTCGAGCAGATAGACCCGGAACCGGTCGCGCGGATAGTCCATGCCCAGCGCGGCCAGCACCGTGTCCTGCACGATCTCCAGGCTCTCGTTGTAGGTGGGGATATAGACGTCGACCTTGGGCCAGGTCGCCGGCGCGCCGGTGATGGGACGCACCGGGCGCTGCAGGGGCCAGGCGGTCTGCAGGTAGCCCAGCAGCAGGATCAGCCAGGCGTAGATCTCGGCCAGGTACAGGCCCGTGCCGAAGAAGGCCTCGCCGGCGTTGCGGAAATGCAGGGTCTCGGTCGTGCGCCACCACAGATAGCGCGTGCTGACGATCACCGAGACGACGCAGAGCGCGATGGTCAGGTGCTTGGACTGCGACAGGCGGTTGGCGGCGATCACCCCGACGATGGTCGCCAGGGCGAACAGCGCCTGATCCTTGAAGCTGAGCGGAATGACGATCGCGACCACGGCCACCGCCAGGACGACGGCGAGCAGCAGCGCGAGACCGGCGCGCGCGGTAAGCCGCGCCAGGGGCGATCCCGAAGCCGACAAACTCTCGACGCTCATTGGATCCGCCCGCCGATCGACGGCGCAAGCCGCGCTGCGGTCATCGTCGCTGAACCTCTCACCCAAACAGTCAAGCTCGCACCAAGTCTTCGCGATCGATGCTAGCGGGCCGCGCTCGCGCCCTACAAGCGTGACCGTACGACTATTCTGGGCGTCATTGGGCTTCGATCGCCGCGACCAAAAGCCGCATTACTTGCACAACGGGACGCACACGGCTCAAAAACCACCGTTTCGCGCCGTGAGCGGCGACCATTACTGCCCAGAAGCTTTACCGCCGCGCAGCGAAATACATTGCACGGCCAGATCGATTTCCTGGCCGCCGAAACGGGCCCGATCGCGCGCCGCAGGGGCGCGCCGAAGACGACGCCGAGCGCCCAACCATGGCGGCGCCGGCGCCGAAACAACCGCGCGCGCAGGCCGTCGCCGACGATGCGGCAGACTAGCGAGCGCGTCGGCGCGCTTGGAGCAAGTCTTTGATTTTAAAGAGAGGGGATGGTGGACGCGACAGGGATTGAACCTGTGACCCCTACGATGTCAACGTAGTGCTCTCCCGCTGAGCTACGCGTCCGCCGAAGCGATCCGAAGCGCCTCTTGGAGGCGTCCCGGCCGGGAAGGTGTGGGGGTATAGCGGCGGCTTGGCCGGGGCGCAAGCCGCCGAGGAAACTTTTTCGGAGAAGTTTTTCGCCGAAGCTGTGGACCCTTAGGCGGCCATCATCTTTTCGACCTCGGAGACGAGGTCGCGCAGGTGAACGGGCTTGGACAGCACCTTGGCGCCGGCCGGGGCGCGGTCCTGGGCCGACAGGGCGACGGCGGCGAAGCCGGTGATGAACATGATGCGCAGGGCCGGGTCGCGGGCGGCCGCCTGGCGCGCCACCTCGATGCCGTCCATGCCGGGCATGACGATGTCGGTCAGCAGCAGGTCCCACGGGTGGTCCAGGTGACCCACGGCCTCTTCGCCGTCGGCGCAGGCCGTCACTTCGAAGCCGGCGCGTTCCAGCGCGCGGGCGAGGAAGCCGCGCAGCGAGTCGTCGTCTTCGGCGAGGAGGATGCGGGCCATGTCGCGTATGTGTCCGTTGGATCTCGTCTCTGGAAACCCGAATCTAGGCCCGGGACGGTAAATCGCCGGTGAACCGGCGCGGACCGTCCACAGATACGACAGGGCGCGAGGACATTTGACCGCAAGCCCGGCGCCCTCGACTATGCGACGCATGAACGCATGGGACCCGATCACCCCGGAAACCGCCTCGCCCCCGACCGGCGCGCCCGCCGCGCCCGTGGGCGAGCCGGCGTTCGAGGCCGTGCGGGCCGCGGCCGAGGGCCAGCCCGCGCCGACGCCCGTGGTGTTCGCCTCGCCCCATTCGGGCGTGCTGTATCCGCCGGAGATGATGGCGGCCGTCCGCCTGCCCGAGAGCGTGCTGCGCGGCTCGGAGGACGCCTTCGTCGACCGCCTGATCGCGGGCGCCCCGGCCAGGGGCGTCTCGACCATCCGCGCGCGGCTGGCGCGCGCCTATGTCGATCTCAACCGCGATCCGTGGGAAATGGACCCGGCGATGTTCGACGGCGACCTGCCGGAGTTCGCCCGCGGCCGCACGGCCCGGGTCGCCGCCGGCCTCGGGGCGATCGCGCGGGTGGCCGACGGCCGGCCGATCTACGCCCGCAAGCTGACCTTCGACGAGGCCAAGGCCCGGGTCGAGCGCGCCCATCGCCCCTATCACGACATGCTGGGCCGCCTGTTGGCCCAGGCCCGGGCCGCCCACGGCCTGGCGGTGCTGATCGACTGGCACTCGATGCCGGCGGCGGCGGCGCGCGGCTCGCGGGCCCGCGGCGGCGGCCCCTGCGACATCGTGCTGGGCGACCGCTTCGGCGCGGCCTGCGCGCCCGAACTGACCAGGCTGGTC
>JASGDR010000211.1:0-6141 GCA_047607095.1 Caulobacter sp. | reverse complement strand
GCCCCAGGCCCGAGGAGGCGCCGGTGACGAGGATGGTCTTTCCGGCCAGGGCTTCGGGATGCAGGCTCACAGGTAAAGCGTCTCCGCGCAGTCGAGGGGGCCGAAGCGGCCGGCGACCGCGCCCCAGGAATAACCGACGCCGAAGCCGGCCAGGACCAGCGTCGCGGATCCGGCCGACAGCGGCTCTGCCACCGCGTCGGTCAGCAGCAGCGGCAGGGTGGCCGAACTGGTGTTGCCGAACTTGCCGATGTTGATCGGCAGCCGCTCGGCCGGGGCCTTGGCCTTCTTGCCCAGGTGGCGAAGCATGAACTGGTTGGCCTGGTGCAGCAGGAAGAAATCGACGTCCTCGACGGCCAGACCCGCATCGGCGCGCACGGCCTCGATCAGAGCCGGCACGGCGCGCAGGGTGAAGGCGAAGACCGCGTTGCCGTCCATCTTCAGGGTCGGGACCGGACCCGCCCCGCAGGGCGAGCGGAACCCGCCGTCCTGCACGATCAGGTCGGTCGCGCCGCTCCCGTCGGTTCCCAGCCGGAAATGCAGCGGCGCGGCCGCGGCGTCGCGCTCCAGGGCGGTGGCCGAGCCGGCGTCGCCGAACAGCGGGGCGGTGGCGCGGTCGTCGGGGTCGAGCAAGGGGCTGATGGTGTCGCCGGCCAGCAGCAGCACGCGCTTGAGGCCCGCCTGCAGCAGACAGGCCGCCAGCCACAGGCCGTAGACGTAGCCGGAGCACCCCATGCCGACGTCGAAGGCCTGGGCGTGCGGGGAAAGCGAGAGCTTGCCGTGCAGCAGGCAGGCGCTGGCCGGCAGGGCGTGGTCGGGGGTCTGGGAAACAAAGATCACGCCGTCGATCGAGGCGCGGTCCCAGGACAGCCGCTCGATCAGCCGCTCGGCGGCCGCCTGGCAAAGGTCGGCCGTGGTCTGGCCCGGCTCGACCCAGTAGCGGGTCTGGACGCCGGTCATCTTGGCGACGTCGGCGACGGCGGCCTCGCCCAGACGCTCATCGAACGCCTGGTTCTCCAGGCGCCTGGCGGGCACGGCCGAGACCACGCCCGCCAGGCGGACGCCCTCGACCCGATAGCCGCCGGGCGCAGGCTCCATCACGCGGCTTCCTTGGCGATCAGCGCCTCGATGTCGGCCACCGTCCCGCAGGCGCCCAGCGCCTTGCCGTCCAGAAGCACGCCGTGCACCTCGTCGACCAGGGCCAGGGTCGAGATGATCGCCAGCGAGTCCCAGTTGAAGGCGGCCAGCTCGGCCGCCGGCGAGATCTCGGACTCGTCGACCTCGAAGATCTCGGCCAGTCCGGCGTAAAGGGCGCTCATCTTGGTCTCCTCAAATGACGACGCTGGCGGCGGCCCAGGACAGGCCCACGCCGAACCCGACCAGCATCGCCCGTCTGGGGGCCGGTCTAGGGGCGCCCGCGCTTTTCAACAACGGGGCGAGCGCCAGCGGAATGGTGGACGAGACGGTGTTGCCGACCTCGCGCATGTCGATGACGAAGCGTTCCGGCGGAATGGCCAGCTTGCGGCGCAGCCGGTCCAGGATGAAGCCGTTGGCCTGGTGGAAGACGAAGAGGTCGTGGTCCTCCATCGTCCGGCCCGTGCGCTGCAACAGCGCCTCGACCGCCTTGGGCACGTGGCCCAGGGTGAAGGCCATGACGCCGGGACCGTCCATCTCCAGCACCATGTCGGCGCCGGCCGAGGGCTCGCGGAAGCCGCCGCGCCTGACGATCAGGCGCTCGCCGCCCTGCCCGTCCGTGCCGAAGATCACCGGGTCGATCAGCGGCGCCTCGGCCTCCTCGGCCTCGACCAGGGTCGCGGCGGCGCCGTCGCCGAACAGGGTGCGCACGCTCTGGTCGTCGGGCGCGAGAAGCTTGGTGTAGGTGTCGGCGGTGACCAGCAGCACCCGCCGGGCCTGGCCGCTCTCGATCAGGCCCTTGGCCAGGCTGAGACCGTAGACGAATCCCGAGCAGCCCAGGTTGAAGTCCAGGGCGCCGGCGCTGGTCGGCAGCCCGAGCCGGGCCTGCAGCAGGCAGGCGCTGGTCGGCAGCACGTAGTCCGGCGTCTGGGTGCACAGCAGCAGGAAGTCGATCTCGGCCGGATCGAGCGCCTCCTGCGCCAGCAGAGCCCGCGCCGCGCCCTCGGCCAGATCCAGCGAGGTCTCGCCCGGCGCCGCGATGCGACGCTCGGCGATGCCCGTCTTTTCGAGGATCTTGTCTGCGCTCCAGTCGGGGAAGCGTTCGGCCAAGGCGTCGTTGGTCAGGCGGCCTTCGGGCAGGTGACCTGCGATCGCCTTGATCCTGGCGGTCAACATATACGCCTCGCGGCCGCGGAATGAATCATTGCAGAACAATGTCGAGCGCAATCTAAGCGCGTCGCTGGCTTCAGAGCCAGCCGTTTGATTTGCGGGAAACCTGAATGTCGGCCGAAGACGTCTTCCCAAGGGCCATGGACCTGCTCCTGGCCGGCGACGCCGCGGGCGCCGAGACCCTGCTCGCGCCGCTGGCGGCGCGGAACGGCGACGATGTCCAGGTCCACTACTTCCACGCCGCCGCGCTGACCGCGCTGGGCGAGGAAGCCCGCGCGCGCTCGGCCTTCGAGACCGCCTGGATGAACCACGCCTTCACGGTGATGGGCGAGCACGAACTGCCGTTCGACCGCATCGCCCGCGACGCGGCCTACGCGCTCGACGTCGGCCGCGCCTTCTACGGCGAGGACTATGTCGGGGTCGCCGCCGCGGCCTGCGGCTGCGCGCTGAACGATCCCAAGGTGGCGGCCAACGAGGGTCTTTTCGTCTATGGCCAGTCGCTGCACCACGCCGGCCGGATCGAGGCGGCCCTGGGAGCGTTCGACAAGGCCCTGGGCCTGACCGGCGCCTCCTACCTGTCGGGCTTCGTCCTCTATTCGCTGATGTTCGCCAAGGACGGCCTGCGCCGCCACGCCGACACCGCCCGCCGGTGGGGCGAGGTGATGCGCAAGGTCGCGCCCGCCGCGCCGACCTTCCCGCCGCCCTGGGACGGCGAGCGCAAGCTGCGCGTCGGCTATGTGGCGCCCAGCTTCGCCAACCAGCTGCGCCACTTCGTCGATCCGGTGCTGGAGAACCACGATCCCGACCGCTTCGAGGTCTTCGCCTATGTCGATCACGCCGAAAACGAGCGCCTGCCCGCATCGGTGACCGTGCGCTCTTGCAAGGCCCTGACCTACGACGCCCACGCCGACCTGATCCGCGCCGACGCGATCGACGTGCTGGTCGACGTCTGGGGCCACGCCTCGGGCAACCGCCTGGCGGTGTTCGCCCGCCGCCCCGCGCCCGTGCAGGTCGCCTGGCTGAACTGGATCCAGACGACCGGGCTGGAGGCCATGGACTACTCCATGCTCGGCTCGCGGATGCTGACCGCCGACGCCCCGGACCTGTTCGTCGAGACCCTGCATGACATCGGCCCGATCCTGGCGGTGTTCCGTCCGAGCCCGGCCGCCGCGACCTCGCCGCCGCCGGCGATCGCGAACGGCCATCTGACCTTCGGCAGCTTCAACCATCCGGCCAAGATCAGCGACGAGACGGTGGCCGGCTGGGCCGGACTGCTGAAGGCCTGCGCCGGCTCCAGCCTGCTCTTCAAGTACAGCTATTTCGTCGATCCGGTGCTGCAGACCACGATCCAGTGCCGGTTCCTGGCCCAAGGCGTCGCGCCCCAGCGCATCCTGTTCGAGGGCAAGACCACGGGCGAGGAATACGAACAGGCCTTCGCCGGCATCGACTTCGCGCTGGACCCTACGCCCATCGGCGGCGGCACCACGACCATGGAGGCCGTCTCGCGCGGCGTGCCGGTGCTGGCGATCCGGGGCGTCGACTATTACAGCCGCGTCGCCGTCGAGGCGCTGGGCGCCATGGGCCTGGAAGAGCTGCTGTTCGACGACTGGAGCGCGATGGCCGCCTTCGCCGCGCGCCTGGACCAGGATCACGCGGCCCTGGCGGCCCTGCGCGCCCGCATCCGCCCCGCCTACGACGGCTCGCCCTATCGCGACGAGGCGGGTTTCACGCGACGGATGGAAGCGGCGTTCGCGGAGATGGCGATCCGACGCGCCTCAAGAACCTAGGCCTCGTTGACGCTGTTGGCCTTCACCTTGGCCGCGCCGGCCTCGTCGAGGTCGTTGCGGGTGGCGGTCAGGCTCAGGGGCCCCTTCAGCGTGGCGTTCACCGCGTCGATGCCGGTGTCCTTGCGGGTCGGCCTGCGCGCGATCAGGTAGCGCAGCGACAGGCGTTCGTGGTCGGCGGCGTCGGGCTGGGTGCCGTGCAGGGTGCAGGCGTGCCACATGGCCGCGTAGCCGGCCGGCCCGACCAGCAGGTGCTGCGGGCAATGCACCTGCCCGCCCCGGCGGTCGCGATAGGTCCAGCCGCCCTCGTCCTTGGTCAGGTCGTGCGGAAACAACGTGCCGCCCAGGGCCTGGCTGTTCTCCAGCAGGAACAGCGGCGCGTCGCGCTCGCCCACGTCGTGCAGGTAGACATACAGGGTGATGAAGTCGGCTTCCCGGTCCTTGTAGTCGATCAGGTCCTGGTGGAAGTCGATGCCGTAGAAATAGGTCACGTCGCGGTACTGGGGCTTCACGTACGGGCCCAGATTGTTGACAGGGTTGCCGTGGATCCGCTTCTTCAGCCACTCGGGCACGGCCGAGGCGGGCACGCCGCAGATCAGCTTCTTGAGCAGGATCTCGTAGTCGTCGCCCAGCAGGCCGGCCACGGCGCCCGTCAGGCCCGCGTCCTTCTCGACGAAGGCCAGTTCCTCGTCGAAGCGCTCGAGCAGGTTGCGGCCGGGGGCGGGATTGACGCCGACGTACTGCGGATTGGCGTCGAACGCCTCTTCGCTGAGGAACAGCTCCTCACCGAAACTGCGCAGCCGCCGGATCTGCTCCAGAAGCCTGCCGGCCGCATCGGCGTCCAATCCGCCGGGAAGCACGTGATAGCCGCGCTCGATCAGATCCTGCACCGGGCCGGGCGAAGTGGCCGACATCGAAAGCCCTCCATGGCCGCCGGACAAAACGGCGGCGGCCAGTCGCCACCCAATACTGCTTCTTGGCGACGAGACAATCCGTCGCAACCCGTATATGGCGACGGTTAGCGTCCATTAACCATGTTGCTTGCAGGCTATGAACGCACTCGGGGAATCTCCATGGCAAAACACGCCCGCAATCCGCGCGTAGACACCGCTTCCCCCATTGCGGTCGCGAAACCCCGCCTGCCCCAGGCCGACGCGATCCTTCCCTATCTTCGCCGCATCGACGCCGCGCGCTGGTACTCCAACTTCGGCCCCCTGGTGCAGGAACTGGAAGAGCGCCTGGCCCATCGTCTCGGCCCGAACGCCCGCGCGATCACCTGCAGCAACGCCACCCAGGGCCTGACCCTGGCCCTCAAGGCGCTCGGCGCGGCGCCGGGAACCCTGTGCGCCATGCCGTCCTGGACCTTCGTGGCCACCGCTCACGCCGCCGTGCAGGCCGGGCTGATGCCCTGGTTCCTCGACGTGGCTCACGAGACCTGGATGCTGGAGCCGGAGACGCTGGAGGCGGCTCTGCCGCGCGCGCCCGGCCCGGTCAGCGCCGTGATCATCGTCGCGCCGTTCGGCCGCATGCCCGACGTCGCCGCCTGGCTCGCCTTCCAGGACCGCACCGGCGTCAAGGTGATCCTCGACGCCGCCGCCGCGTTCGACGCCGCCTGCGACGCCCGCCTGCCGACCGTCGTCAGCCTGCACGCGACCAAGGTGCTCGGCATGGGCGAAGGCGGCTACGTGGCCACCGACGATCCGGCTCTGGCCAGCCGGCTGCGCCGCCTGACCGGTTTCGGCTTCGAAGGCTCGCGCCTGTCGCGGCACGCCGCCACCAACGCCAAGATCAGCGAGTACGCCGCCGCCGTGGGGCTGGCGGCGCTCGACGCCTGGCCGGGCGACCGCCTGCGCTGGTTTACCGCCGCCCAGACCCTGCGCCAGGCGCTGCTGTCCAGCGACATCGCGTTCCAGTCGGGCTGGGGCCGGGACTGGACCACCAGCGTCTGCGCCCTCCGGCGTGCCGACGACGCAGACGCTGGTGGTCCAGTCCCGGCCCCAGCCCGACTGGAACGCGATGTCGCTGGACAGCAGCGCCTGGCGCAGGGTCTGGGCGG
>JASGDR010000210.1:0-2527 GCA_047607095.1 Caulobacter sp. | reverse complement strand
GTGCTTGTCGCCGGAACCGCCGCGTAGAACGCGCCGGCCAGGCCTCGGCTGGCGACCAGTCCGGCGAATGCCAGCACCGGCGCCATGGCCGTGCGCATGGCCAGGTCGATGAACAGCGACATCACCGCGTAGCTTATCGCGAAGCCGGAGAGGCCGAGCAGGATGATCGGCCGGCGCCCCCGCCGGTCGCTGGCCGAGCCCCACACCCGCGCCATCACCATCCAGGCCGCGCCCGATACGGTCATCGCCGTCCCGACCTGCCACGGCGCCAGGCCGATGACCCGCGCGATCGGCCCGGCCAGGGCGACGAAAGCCATCATCGCCATCGAACAGACGAAGGTCTCGAACATCAGCGGCTTCAGGCTGAAGTGTTCGGTGGCGGGCTTACTCATCTCAGTCCTCCTTGCGGGACGTGGTCGTTTCGGGCGGCGGGGCGTCGTCGGATCGGGCCAGGGCGCGCGCGGCTCGCGCCGCGATCAGTGCGGCGAGAACCGGGGCCGGGGCGATGAGCAGGCAGGCGACGAAATCCCACGCCCCGGCGCCGAACAGGGCCAGGACCAGCCCGCCCAGCATGGCGGCGCCCACCAGGGCGGGCGCGAGCAGCGGGGGTCTCATGCGACGGCCTCGGCGATGGCGCCGTGCGGTCGCTTGCCGCGTCTCGAGAAGGTCAGCTTGAGGCCGCTGAGCAGGACCGCGATCGTGGCGAGGTCGAGAAGCGCCCACATCGCCTTCAGGGGCGCGCCGGCGTAGTCGCCGAAGTGCAGGGGCTGGGACAGCGCAAGGCCCGAGACGTACCAGGGCGGCCTTGGGACGCCGATGACGCGGGCGGTGACGCTGTCGACCAGGACGGGCTGGAAGATATGCTCCTTCAGGCCGTCGGGCCCGCGCAGGTAGACGGCGTGAAACCGTTCGCCGGCCATCAGCGAGCCCGGATAGGCGACGAAATAGGGCTGAAAGTCCGGAAAGCGCGCGCGGGCGGCTTCGACGATCGTGTCGATCGGCGCGGTGCGGCCCGTCGGCGGCGAACCGCGCGACGCATAGGCCGACAGTTCGCTCATCTGCCAGTACTGGATGATCGAGGCGCCCCAGGTGTTGATGAGGCCGGTGGCCCCGACCACCAGGGTCCAGGCCAGGACCACCGCGCCGAGCATGTTGTGGATGTCGAGCCAGGTGGTGCGCCGGCTCCGGTCGCGCCGCACCCGGGCGAAGCCGGCCTTGCGTGCGAAGGGGCCGTAGACGACCGCGCCCGAGACCAGGGCGACGATGAACAGCAGGGCCGGAAGTCCGAGCACCAGCGGCCCCATGGGGCCCAGCATCAGCGTGCCGTGCAGGTCGACCAGCCACTGGGTCGGACTGGCCGCGCCGCCCCCCGCCGCCGGCCGGGCGGTGGCCGCGTCGATCAGGATGTTCTCGTTGTCGAAGTACGACTTGGCCCCCGCCGGCGCGATCGACAGGGTTATCACCCCCGGCTTGTCGGACTGCCAGACCAGGAACTGGATCTTGCCGGTCGGGCGGGCGGCCTGAGCCGCCGCCTCGATCGCCGACAGCGGCGCGGGGCGGGCGGCTGCGTGGCCGCCCGCTCCATAGCCCAGGGCGTGGTCGATCTCGCCTCGGAAGATCAGCGGCAGCCCCGTCACGCACAGCACCAGCAGGAACGCCGTGCAGACGAGGCTCGACCATTTGTGCGCCCAGACCCAGAACCGCACGGCCGGTCTCAGTAGGTGACGCGGACGCGCAGGCCCACCTGGCGGCTGGCGCCGGCCTGATAGACGTTGACGCCCGGCGCGAAGGCCACGCCGTAGGGCGCGTAAAGCTTGTCGCCCAGGTTCTCGCCGTAGAGGTCGAGGCTCCAGCGATCCGTCGGCCGCCAGGAAAGGCGCGCGTCGTAGAGGACGAAGGCGTCCTGGCCCAGGGTGTTGGTTTCCTCGAACCAGTAGCGGCCCGAATAGGTCGCGCCCGCCTGGGCTTCCAGGCGGCCCAGGGCGCCGGGCAGGCCGAAGCGGCGGGTGATGGCCGCGCGGCCGGTCCATTCGGGCGCGTAGGGCAGGATGTTGCCCGTCAGGTCCGCGTCGGGGTCGGTGGCGTTGTGATAGTCGGTGAACTTGGCGCGGTTGTAGGCGACCCGCGTCTCGATCCGCCAGGCGGCGTCGACGTCCCAGTCCAGCCGGGCCTCGACACCCTTGGATTCCACCTCGCCGACGTTGCTCAGATACTGGCTGGGCGCGAAGCCGACATAGTACTGGTAGTCCTGGCTACGCGTGAAATAGGCGGCCACCGAAAAGCGCAGCCGGTCGTCCAGCCGCCGGGCGCGCAGGCCCGCTTCCAGGTTCCACAGCTTCTCGGGCTTGTACGAGAAGCCCACCGTCTCGGGGGTGACGAAGCGGCTGAAGCCGCCCGCCTTGTAGCCGCTGCTGGCCTGGACGTAGAGGCGGGTGTCGTCGCGCAGCTGATAGCCGAACGCCAGCTTGGGCGAGACGCTGTGGAAGTCCTTGTCGCTCGACAGGCTCACCGTCCCCTGGCCGGCCGT
>JASGDR010000209.1:0-12375 GCA_047607095.1 Caulobacter sp. | reverse complement strand
CCGGCGGGATCACGCCGTCGGCGTAGTCGCGCTTGGCGATCAGGGTCTCCTGATCCATGAGGCGCGCGAAGCCTTCCATGCGCTGCAGGTAGGCGTCGGCGTCGGCCTTGGTCTCGATGCTGTGCTGGGTGTCCAGGAAGTCGGGCATCTGCTGATAGCTGCCCGTCAGCTGGCTCAGCACGTAGGGCGCGCCCGAACCGCCGCCGGCGTAGGTGAACTTGCGGTTGCCCTCGTCCTGCACCGCTAGGGTGAACTCGACGGTGTCGTAGTTGACCGCGTCCATGCCGGTCAGGGCCTTGCGGTCGATCGAGCGCAGCTCGGCCAGCTGGGCGGTCGTCTGGGCCGCGCCCGCGGCGATGGCCTCGAACGAGCGGTCGCTCAGCAGGCCCTTGGTCCAGGCCAGGTCGCCGCTGTCGAGACCCAGGCCCGTGGCCAGTTCCGGCGCCTGGCGCAGCAGCTTGGCCATGGCGGCGTCGAAGAAGGCGTTCAGCTTGGCGGCCTCGCCGGAGGCGGCGGCGGCCGGCTGGGCGAAGCCGATCGACGGCGCGGCGGCGGCGGCCAGGCCCGCGGCCACGGTCGACAGCAGAAGTTCGCGGCGGTTTTGCAAGAGAGTCCCCTTCCCTGGAGCCCCTCCCCCTCGGGCGGGCTCGATCCTTACGTCCGGGCGAGATCGCGTCGCGTCCGAAACAGCTGGGGCGAAGGCGTAAATGTCCGCGTCAGGCGGGGCAACCGGGGACGGATTAATTCCGTGTCATCAAGACGCTGGAAGATCCGTCCCCAAGCCGCCGCGGCTCAGCGGGCGCCCTTGTAGAGGCGCCACAGGGCCGCGCCGATCTGGCAGGCGAAGGTGATCCCGGCCGCCAGCATCGCCACGTGCGAGCCCAGGTCGATCACCCGCTGCAGCTTGTCCGCCTCCAGGCCGTGGGCCGGAACCACGGTGAAGAGCGGCAGCGACTTCCACAGCACCGTGGTCAGCGCCATGCCGCCCGCCGCCAGGGCCAGCTCGAACACCGCCCGCAGCCGCGCCCGGCCGGTCTGCAGCAGCGTCACCAGGGCGGTGACCAGGTTAAGGACCGAGAAGGCCAGGATCGGCCAGTGCAGCGTGCGCCACACCGCCGACGCCTCGATCGACAGGCCGGCCTTGGTGGTCACGGCTCCGCCGACGTCCACCTTCCACAGCCCCGTCCACCACAGGATGAACAGCGCCACCACGACGACCTCGAACACGGCGTTGAAGCGGGTCTCGAACAGGCCCTTCTTCTTGCTCGGCGCGGGCAGCTCGCTGACCTTCCACTCGGTCAGGCCGGTCAGGGGCACCCAGCCGCGCTCGATGCCGGCCGCGACCAGGGTGACCAGGCCCGCCAGCATCAGGGCCGAGCTCGGGAAGTGGTCGAACACCGCATTGGCGACCAGCCGGGCGGGGTTGTCGTGGCCCAGCAGCCCCGAGGCCAGGGCCGGGATGATCGAGATCGCCGCCGCCACCGCCAGGGCGATCTTCAGGGCGAACACGTAGAACGGATACAGCGTCGGGCCGATCAGGCTGCGCTGGGGGCCGTAGCGGCCGGCCACGGCCAGCGGGTGGCCGAACTCCTTGAGCACCGCCTCGCGCTCCTTGTCGGTCAGGGGCCGGCCCAAGGCCTCCTCCTTCTCCTCGAAGCGGTTCAGCAGCAGGTCGCGCAGCTCGGCGATGATGTCCTCGCGCTGAGCCTTCGGCAGCAGGGCGCCCACGGCGCCGAGATAGCGGTCGAGCAGGTCCATTGGGGATCCCCTCAGATCAGGTTTTGCAGGGTGTCGTTGATGGCGCGCCACTCGGCGGCCAGACGGGAAAAGACGGCCTCGCCCTCGGGCGACAGGCGGTAGAAGCGCTTCTTGCGCTTCTCCTCCTCGCGCCATTCGGAGGTCAGCAGGCCCTGGCCCTCCAACCGGCGCAGCATCGGGTAGAGCGCGCCTTCGTCGATCTCCAGGCCCACTTCGGAAAGGGCCTGGCGCAGGCTGTAGCCGTAGCGCTCGACCTTCAGCTGGGCGAGCACGGCCAGGATCAGCGTGCCGCGACGCAGCTCCTGGCGCAGGGATTCGAAGATGTCCGTATCGGTCGGCATGGGAGCCCCGTTGGGTGTGCGTCACATGGTGTGCAGCACATAGTGTGCGATACACACTGTGTGTCACACAGTAATAATGCGAGCAACCCCCGTTCGCTGAATCTTTCGTAATGTTCGCGAAGGCGGGGAGCCGCGCCGGCCTTCGGAATGGCGCGGGCTTCCTCGCGATCGGACGGCTTGGCGCGCGTGAACCCGGCCGCGATCGGGGCTATCCTGCCGCCATGTCCGCCTACGACCTTCAGCGGTTCGTCGACGCCCAGGCCACGGCCTACGCCGCCGCCCTCGCCGAGCTGCGCGCGGGCCGCAAGCGCAGCCACTGGATGTGGTTCGTCTTCCCGCAGGTCGCGGGCCTGGGCGCCAGTCCGACGGCGCGCCTCTACGCGATCGCCGACCTGGGCGAGGCCCGGGCCTATCTCGCCCATCCCCTGCTGGGGGCTCGGCTGCGCGAGTGCGTCGACGCCGTCCTCGCCCTGCCCGGAAACGACGCCCACGCGGTGTTCGGCTCGCCCGACGACCTCAAGCTGCGCTCGAGCCTGACCCTGTTCGCCGCCGCCGCGCCCGAGGACGTCCGCTTTCGCGCCGCCCTCGGAAAGTATTTCGCGGGCCGGGACGATCCGCTCACCCTGGAGCGGCTGTGACATTCACCACACGCGTATAGAGAGAATCCGTGTTTTTGTGACCCTTGATTGTTCAGCAAGGGGCCCATCCGCCATGCACAAGCTCACACCCGCCCGCCTCGCCGTCGCCGGCCTCGCCGTCGCGACGCTCGCCCTCGCGCCGCAGGCCCTGGCCTTCGGCACGATCCGCAGCCTCGGCCAGAACGCCGAGCACGAGCGCATCACCCGCTCGGGCCTCGGCTCGGCCGGCTTCGGCCCGGCCACCATGGACCTGCTGGCCGGCAAGAGCGGAACCTTCGGCGCCGTCGGCGCGCCCGACCGGCCCGGTCGCGGCCTGATCACCGTCTCCCAAGCCCATTGCGACGACGGCGACTGGTTCAACAAGTCGGGCTACGCCCAGAGCCTGGCCCAGGCCAACGACGCCCTGCGCGCCTGCCGTACCCTGATGTACCAGAACCTCGACCAGGCCCTGAACCGCGCCGGCGACCTGGTCCGCCCCGACCTCTCCTATGGCGACACCACCACCGGTTCGGACTGCCCGTTCGACGGCGAGAAGGGGTCGCCCAAGTGCCGGGTGCTGGAATATTTCGGCCTGGCCCTGCACGCCTCGCAGGACTTCTATTCGCACAGCAACTGGGTCGACGCCCCGCGCGCCAAGCCCACCGTCGAGAACCCGCAGGGCCTCAACAACAACGGCCCCGCCGAATGGCTCGGCCCGACCCTGCCCGCCCAGGTCCCGGCCGGCCTGATCACCGGCTGCTACGGCTTCCCCGAATGGGCCAGCTGCCGGGGCCGGGTGAAGCACGACTACCTGAACAAGGACACCGCCGGCACGAGCCGCGGCGGCTACGACAAGGCCATGCGCGTCGCCGCCGAAGACACCCGCGCCAAGTGGGACCAGTTCTCGGGCAAGGTCCGCGCCCGTTACGGCCAGGCCCGGGGCGACAAGATTCTCTGCGTGATCCGCTCGGACCGCCCGCGCGAAAGCTGCGGCTGAGGCTTCTCGCCTGTCATCCCGGCCGTAGCACTACGGATCGCCGAGGCGATCCTCCGGCCGGGATGACACGCTCTCTTGCCCGCCCCCCCCTACTTCCGCTTCCCGCCCGCGACCGGGCCGACCCGGAAGCGTCCGAGTTCGGCCTCGCCGTCCTGGCCGGCCGTCAGCTCGACCTCGAACCGCTCCTCGGCCTGGTTCGGCCGCCCCCAGTGCCGATAGAGCCGCACCCGCACCACGGTCGGGCCGTTCGGATCCAGCTGGTCAGGCGCGTAGACATCGGCCTGAACCACGTATTCGCCCTCCGGCGCGCGCCGCAGCAGATATTCCTCGGGGCCGTAGCCCTCGGTCATGTCGTTCGACAGCCGCCCGCCGGCCTCGGTCTCCGGATTGTCGTAGATCGCCCGTTCGCCGGTCGGCTCGTCCACCCACAGGTCCATGTCGCTGTGGTCGGTGTTCCATTCCATGACCACCCGGATGTCGACGTCGAGCAGCCCCGTCAGCCGCCGGTCCAGCACGTGCTGGGACAGGCCCGCGCGCGCCATCCGGGCGATCAGGCCGTTGGCCTCCATCAGCGCCACCATCTCGATCCCGTCATAATCGCTGTTCCACGGGCGGGTGATCACCTCGTTCAGCAGCTCCAGCGCCCGCCGCCAGTCGGCCTCGCGCGCCGCGCCCTTGCGGGTCTCGCCCCGCGCGATCAGCGCCAGGGCCAGGTCGCGGCGCGGCTGCGGACGGTCGGGCTCCAGG
Organism: Caulobacter sp.; assembly: GCA_047607095.1. Taxonomy (GTDB): domain Bacteria; phylum Pseudomonadota; class Alphaproteobacteria; order Caulobacterales; family Caulobacteraceae; genus Caulobacter. Next base: position 7,915 of record JASGDR010000209.1, on the reverse strand, counting down.
AACAGGATGCGTTCGTAAAGCCCGATCGCGCGGTCGAGGTCGCCATAGCGGACCAGCCGGTCGGCCAGGATGTTCTGGGTCTTCACGCCCGACGACGGCAGCTCGACGGCGTTGGCCGCCACGGCGATCGCCTGCTCGCGGCGGCCGGCGCGGAACGCCTGCTCGGCGACGTCGAAATAGAAGGCGGGCGCCGCGCCGTCGGTCCTCTCCAGCGCCGCGAAGCGCTCGGCCCAAGCCTCGGGGGTCCCGGCTTCGGCCAGGATCTTCAGATAGGGCCGGTCGGGGTTCCATTCGGCGGCCTGAATGACGATGGTCGGCCCGGCGGCGTGAACGCCGGTGACCGCGACCTCCTCGACGCCGCTGGTCAGGTCCCCGTAATAGCCGCCGGAAACCGCCCCGTAGGTCGGCCCCGGTGAAGGTGAAGGTGAAGGCGCGGGCGCGGCGGCGACAGGCTCCGACGGGGCGTCGCCCCCAAGGGGCGGCGTGATCACGGGCTGCGGCGGCGGAGGCGGCGGCGATGGCGGCGGAGGCGGCGGGACCGGCACGAACATCGCCGACGGCGCCCACCGCCGCTTGCCCTTGCGCACCGGCTTGCGCGCCCACCAGTCCTTTTGCTCGGCCCAGGCCTCGACCATCTCGTCCAGCCGCTCGGCGGCTTCCTCGGCGTCGTCCTTGGCCTGCTCGGCCAGCGCCTCGCGATAGGCTTCCACGATATCCTTCCCGGCCGAGGCGGGCGGCGCGACCCCGGCCTGGACATAGTCGTAGGCCTCTTCCAGCACGACGAAACTGGCCTCGCTGGTCGCCACGTTATAGCGCCGCGCCAAGGCCAGGGCCGCCTCGCGGTCGGGCCGGTCGCTCGCCAGCAGGCCCGCGACCGCCTCGCGCCCCCATAGCGCGCCTGTCCCGTCGAAGGCCCGCACGGGCCGGTCCTTCAGCGCGAAGACCAGGCGCGCGCCGTCGGGGCCCGTGAAGACCAGATCCGCCGCCGGCGCCTTGCCGATGATCTGCCAGCGCCCGGTCGGACCGGCGACCAGCCGGTGCTCCACCGCCCGCCCTCGGCTCGTGGTCAGCGAGAACGCCGGCGCGCCGGCGCTGGTCAGCCGCGCCAGGGCCGCGGCCGGGCTCACCGCCGTCAGGTCCACGTGCTGCCCGCGCCCCTGCATGGCCAGCACCGACAGGAAGTTGCGGTCCGCGTCCTTGGCGCTCGACAGGGTGAAGGTGCGGCAGGCCGGCGGCCGCGCCGACCAGGCGCCGAGGGTCATGCGGCCGTCGGACGCCAGGATGCAGGTGTCGGCCGCGCCCTTCCCCGCCGCCAGCACCCCCTCCAGCGAGGTCGCCCCGCCATAGGTCACGCCGCGCAGCGCCGCGGCCAGGCCCGCGCCGGTCGGCGCCGGCAGGCGCGTCGCCGTCGTTCCGTCGGCGGCGAAGGTCACCAGCTCCACCTCGGCCGGCCGTGCGTCGTCGACATAGCGGGCCAGCAGCGCGATCTCGCCGTCCAGGTCGTCGTCGCGGCGCGAGAGCGAGCGGTCCCAGTAGATCCGCAGGGACCGCACGGTCGCGGCCCTGACGTCGTAGGGCAGGCGCAGCTCGAAGAAGCGTTCGCCATTCGCGTGGCGGCTCAGCTCCAGTGGCGAGGCCGCCCGCCAGGCGCCCACGGACAGGGCGCCGTCCAGCGCCGCGTCCTTGGCCGCCCCGGTCGCGATCGCGCCCTCGGAGCCATCGCTCCAGGCCAGCGCCAGGCCCGCGGGCGCGGTCACGACCGGCCGCGCGGCCGCGCCGGCGATCGTCACCCGCAGCGAGACCTCGCCCACCGTCCCGCCGAAGACCAGCGGCAGGCTGAACGCTCCGTCGGCCGCCAGCGGCGCCGCATAGGACAGGCGGATCGTCCGCGGCGCGTCCGGCAGGATCGGAAAGATCCGCGTGTGGAACGACCCGTCGTCGGCCACCTCGGCCAGGCCCGGATCGACGTCCTCCCGCACCCGCGCCTCATAGACCTCCTTGGCCTGGCGCTTGCCGGTCAGCACGCCGTCGACCATCCGGCCGTCCACGTCCAGGGCGTAGCCGTCGATCACCGCGCCGGCCGGCAGGGCCAGGGCGAAGTCGCCTTCCAGCCGGTTCTGCGTCGTGTTCTCGAGCCGCGCCTCGACCGTCGTCCGGGCCAGGCCGCCGACGAGAACGACATCCACCTTCAGGCGCGACAGCTTCAGGGCGTCCGGTTCGTCCGGCCTGTCGCCGACGTAGTTCTTGGCCGTCAGCGAGGGGTTCTGCGCCGGTCCCGCCAGGGCGACCGCGCCCCAGGCCAGGGCGACGGCGAAAATGGCGATCCCGACGCGACGCATGAACCAGCTCCCCCAAGACGGCGCTACATTCGTAATCGGATATGGCGACGCTCGCCAAGAGCGCATGCGGCGGCGGGCGAGCCCACCTGACGTTGCGCTTCGAGCTTGGCCGTGGTCTCTGGCCGCCAGTGACATTGGGGGCTTTCATGATTTCGAACCGCAAGCTCGCCGCCGCCGCCGGCGCGATCCTCTGCGCCTTGGGCGCGACGCTGGGCGCCGCGCCCGCCCTGGCCGCCCCGGAGGACTTCGGCGCCAAGATCGACTACCTCGTCGCCGACGCCGTCGCCGCGACCACCGGCGGCCAGTGCGGCAAGGCCGTGAACGACCGGATCAAGGCCGCGCTCGCCGACCCGCGCCTCGATGGCCTGGAGCCCGCGCGCCGCGAAGGCCTCTACTACATCGCCCTGGAATGCGGCGGCTATGTCGGCCCCGACGCCGTCGCCTCCGCCACCAAGCTCGACGCCGTCGCCACCAAGCCGTACCTGAAGGCGGTCGCCAACCTCGTGCTGCTGATCGACGCCCGCACGCGCAAGGACGCCCCGGCCGCCGTCGCCGCCTTCGACAAGGTCTTCGCCGCCGAACCGGCCGCCCTGAACGACGTGCGCATCTTCGTCTACTACCAGATGCTGCGCCTGCTGGACGACGACCCCGCCACGCGCCTGCGGGTGGTGTCCAAGCTGCGCGCCGCGCCCTGGACCGGCGCCGACGAGATCGACGCCGCCCGCAACGACTGGGCCCTGATCCAGGCCCAGCTGGCGGCCGACGCCGGCGACCTGCCCCAGGCCAAGGCCGCCCTGGAGAAAGCCGACGATCCGGCCGTCCTGCTGTCGGCCGCCGAGGACCGCCGTTTCGCGCCGCTCTGGCCCGCCCTGGAGAAGGCCGGCCGCTTCGACTGGATCCCCCTCGCCCAGGCCCGGCTGGCCATGATCGAGGCCCGCTCCGCCGCCGAGCCGCGGGCCCTGCGCCACGTGCAGGACCGCATCGACGCCCTGCGCGCGCTCGGGCGCTTCGACGACGCCGTCGCCCTCGGCGCCGACTACGACCGCCGCCTGCTGCGCAACCAGGCCTTCGACGACGCCGACGAGCGCGCCCCCTGGGTGCTCAACAGCTACGCCTACGCCCTGGCCGAGGTCGGCCGCATCGACGACGCCGACAAGATCATGGCCCGCGCCACAGGCGACGACACCGTCAGCCAGAGGATCAACCGCGCCGAGATGCTGATCACCGCCGGCCGCCCCGCCGCGGCCCTGGCCGTGCTCGAAACCGTCGAGACCAAGCACGCCTCGCCCTTCGGCCTGCTCTGGCTGGCCAGCAACCGCGCCTGCGCCCTGGCCGCCACGCCGGCCGATCCACGCATCGCCGCCGACCTGGCCAAGCTGCGCGACGGCTGGAAGGAGAATCCCTCCGCCCTGACCCAGGCCCTGCTCTGCCTGGGCCGCGACGACGAGGCCGCCGCGCTCTACATCCGCCGCCTGGAGGACCCGACCCTGCGCCGCTCGGCCCTGGAGGCCTTCCGCAAGACCAAGGCCCCGCCGGCCCAGTCCGACCACGTCCGCGCCTTCCTGGCCCGCCGCGACGCCATCCTCTCGCGCCCCGACGTCCTGGCGGTGCAAGGCAAGTACGGCCGCGTGGTGACCGCGCCGCTCAGCGGCGTCTACTGGGGCGACCTCTAGGAGCTCCCGCCGCCTGCCGCCAGCCTGCTGACAGGGCCTGTCAGCAGGCCCCCTGGCCTTCGCGCGCCGGGGCGCCTAGATTTGGCCCATGCCCAGCAGCCAGAACCCCGGCGTTTCCGACGCCTCCACGCCTTTCGTCCTCGACGCCTCGCTCGAAAGCATGGGCGCCGAAGGCATGCCGATGCTGTGGACGCCCCACCGCCCGGCCCGGCCGGAGAAGTCGGAAGGCGGCAAGACCTTCAAGCTGGTGTCGTCCTACGAGCCGGCCGGCGACCAGCCGACCGCCATCAAGGAGCTGGTCGAGGGCATCGAGAGCGGCGACCAGGACCAGGTGCTGCTCGGCGTCACCGGCTCGGGCAAGACCTTCACCATGGCCAAGGTCATCGAGGCCACCCAGCGCCCGGCGCTGATCCTGGCCCCCAACAAGACCCTGGCGGCCCAGCTCTACAGCGAGATGAAGGCCTTCTTCCCGGAGAACGCGGTCGAGTACTTCGTCAGCTACTATGACTACTACCAGCCCGAAGCCTACGTCCCGCGCACCGACACCTATATCGAGAAGGACAGCTCCATCAACGAGCAGATCGACCGCATGCGCCACTCGGCCACGCGGGCGATCCTGGAGCGCGACGACGTCATCGTCGTGGCCTCGGTGTCGTGCATCTACGGCATCGGCTCGGTCGAGACCTACACCGCCATGACCTTCACCCTGACGGTGGGCGACCGGGTCGACGAGAAGCAGCTGATGGCCGACCTGGTGGCCCAGCAGTACAAGCGCAACGACGCCGCCTTCGAGCGCGGCACCTTCCGCCGCCGCGGCGACACCATCGAGATCTTCCCCGCCCACTACGAGGACCGCGCCTGGCGCGTCACCCTGTTCGGCGACGAGGTCGAGGCCCTGGCCGAGTTCGACACCCTGACCGGCAAGAAGACCGCCGAGCTGGAGACCATCAAGGTCTACGCCAACAGCCACCACGTCACCCCCCGCCCCACCCTGCGCCAGGCGATCATCGAGATCCGCAAGGAGCTGAAGGACCGCCTGGAGTGGCTGACCGCCAACGGCAAGCTGCTGGAGGCCCAGCGCCTGGAGCAGCGCACCACCTTCGACCTGGAGATGATCGAGACCACCGGCTCCTGCGCCGGCATCGAGAACTACAGCCGCTACCTCTCCGGCCGCCAGACCGGCGAGCCGCCGCCGACCTTCTTCGAATACATCCCCGACAACGCCCTGCTGTTCACCGACGAGAGCCACCAGACGGTTCCGCAGATCGGCGCCATGTACAAGGGCGACCGCAACCGCAAATGGACCCTGGCCGAATACGGCTTCCGCCTGCCCTCGGCCCTGGATAACCGCCCCCTCAAGTTCGAGGAGTGGGACGCCATGCGGCCCCAGTCGGTGCACGTCTCGGCCACCCCCGCCGAGTGGGAGCTGGAGCGGGCCGGCGGCGTCTTCGCCGAGCAGGTGATCCGCCCCACCGGCCTGATCGACCCGCCGGTCGAGGTGCGCCCCGTGGCCAAGGACGGCGCCTCCCAGGTCGACGACGTCGTCGACGAGATCCGCCAGACCATCCAGCGCGGCTACCGCACCCTGGTCACCGTCCTGACCAAGAAGATGGCCGAGGACCTGACCGAATATCTCAACGAACAGGGGATCCGCGTCCGCTACATGCACTCGGACGTCGATACTCTCGAGCGCATCGAGATCATCCGCGACCTGCGCCTGGGCCATTTCGACGTGCTGGTGGGCATCAACCTGCTGCGCGAGGGCCTCGACATCCCCGAATGCGGCCTGGTGGCCATTCTCGACGCCGACAAGGAAGGCTTCCTGCGCTCGGAGACCTCGCTGGTCCAGACGATCGGCCGCGCCGCCCGCAACGTCGACGGCAAGGTCATCCTCTATGCCGACCGGATCACCGGCAGCATGGAGCGGGCCATGGCCGAGACCACGCGCCGCCGCGACAAGCAGAACGCCTACAACCTCGAACACGGCATCACGCCCGAGAGCGTCAAGCGCGACATCAAGGACATCCTGGCCAGCCCCTATGAGCGCGGCGACCGCGTCCTGGTGCCCATGGGCGTCGCCGACAGCTCGGGCGGCGAGAAGCCCTTCAGCGGCGACAACTTCAAGGCCGCCCTCCGCGACCTCGAAGCCAAGATGCGCGAAGCCGCCGCCAACCTGGAATTCGAAACCGCCGCCCGCCTGCGCGACGAGATCAAGCGCATGAAGCTCCTCGACCTGGAATTCGCCAACGAGGCCCTGACGGGGGCCGGCGAGGCCGTGGACAAGTCAGCGCCCAAGCGCGTGCGGGCGGAACACCGGGCGGAGCAGGCGGAGGCGTTCAGGAAGGCGCGGAGGTAGGGAGGCACTCTCGCAGGACGTTCGACAAACGGCAAACTACGGTTAAGGTTGACTTAGTTTGTCAATGAGTCGCCTTGCCACTGCACCAGGACGCCCATGGCCGCCTCTATGAAATTGACCAAGTTCGAAGATGTGGATCTGAGTGATCCATTCTTTGACAGCCTCAAAGCAGGGTACGAAGAGTTTCCCGCTTGGTTCGCGAAGAAGGCCAACGAAGGTCAGCCGGTCTATGTCTACCAATCTGATGCAGGCACCCTCATGGGTTTTCTGTATCTCAAGATTGAAGAAGGCACTGTTGAGGACGTCTCTCCACACTTACCTTCTGCCAGATGGGTGAAGGTAGGAACCATGAAAATTGTCGCCCACGGAACCAAGCTCGGCGAGCGATTTATAAAGAAGATTTTTGACTTCTCGATAAGCAATAAAGCAGACGGCATATACGTTACCGTTTTTGAGGAACATTCATCACTTATAAGATTGCTTAAAAGATACAATTTTCAACAACACTCAACAAAAACAACCCCAAACGGGGTTGAGCTTGTTTTTGTGAGAGACCTAAGAATTTTCACCGGCGACAGTCGAAAAGATTACCCCTTTATCCACTCAGGCGGAAAACAAGCCCACATTTTAGCTATATACCCAGAATATCATACAAGATTATTTCCGGACTCCATCCTTAATAGCGAAACATCCGATATTGTCGATGACTTATCATACACAAATGCTATACATAAAGTATATATATGCTCAATGAATGTCGGAAAAATGAAAACCGGCGACATTCTCGTTATGTATAGGACATCGGACAAAAAAGGACCCGCCTATTACCGATCCGTTGTGACCTCTATATGCGTCATCGAGGAGGTTAAATCCAAAAAAGACTTCCCAACTGTTGGCGATTTCATCAAGTACGCCCTGCCACACAGCGTTTTTTCGAAGGACGAGCTGCGAGATTGGTACGGGAGCAGCAAGCGCCTTCACGTTATCCGCATGAGCTATAATGCCGCCTTTGGCCGGCGGACGACTCGGGGGAAACTAATCGACGAGGTTGGCCTCAGCTCCACGGCCCGGTGGGACACCTTCAAGATTACAAAAGAGCAGTTTTTGAAAATCACTGCTATGGGTGAAATCCATGAAAGTCTTATTGTCGATTAAACCCGAATTTGTTGAGAAAATCTTCGACGGAACCAAGTGTTACGAGTACAGAAAAGTTCCTTACAAAAATTCTGACGTTAAAACTGTTGTTGTATACGCAACCCGACCAATAGCAAAAATTGTCGGAGAATTCGATGTTGAGGAAATCATATCTGGAAATCCGATAGATATCTGGGACCTAACCGAAAACAAATCCGGCATTACAAAGGATTTCTTTTCAGAATATTTTGAAGGGAGAAAGTGCGCATTTGCACTCAAGATCGGCACGCTTCGCCCATATAGAGAGCCCATAGACCCGGCCGAAATGTTTGAGAATTTCACAGCACCGCAATCATTTAGATATATTGATGAAGAAGAAAATAGGCAGCCACTTCTTATATAGGCAAATAATT
>JASGDR010000208.1:0-7716 GCA_047607095.1 Caulobacter sp. | reverse complement strand
GGCCGACCTTCTCGACGATGGTCGACAGGGCCTCGCCGGTCTCGCCGACCAGACGCACGCCGCGGCCCACCTGGGCCGTGCTCCTGGCGATCAGGGCCTTGATCTCCTTGGCGGCCTCGGCCGAGCGCTGGGCCAGGGCCCGCACTTCCGACGCCACGACCGCGAAGCCCTTGCCCGCGTCGCCGGCCCGCGCGGCTTCCACGCCGGCGTTGAGGGCCAGAAGGTTGGTCTGGAAGGCGATCTCGTCGATCACCCCGATGATGCTGGTGATCTTGCCCGAGCTTTCCTCGATCTCGCCCATGGCCGAGACCGCCTCGCCGACGATCTCGCCCGAGCGGGTGGCGTCGACGCGGGCCGCCGAGGCGACCTGCGAGACCTGGCGCGCGCCCTCGGCGCTGCGGTTGACGGTGGCGGTGATCTGGTCGAGGGCGGCGGCGGCCTCCTCGAGGTTGGCCGCCTGGATCTCGGTGCGGCGCGACAGGTCGTCGGCGGCGATCGAGATCTCCTGCGCGCCGGTCCCGACGCTGCGGGTGGCCGAGGCGACCACGCCCATGGCCCCGTCCAGGGCCGACATGGCGCTGTTGAAGTCGCCGCGCACCTTCTCGAACTGCGGATCGACTGGATTGGCGATGCGATAGGTCAGGTCGTTGCGGGCCAGATGGTCGAGGCCCTGGGCGATCTCGTTGACCGCGTGCACGCGGCCGGTGACCACGGTGGCGAACTTCACGACCTTGGCGATGCGGCGCTTGTGGTCGAAGATCGGGTTGTACGAGGCCTGGATCCAGACCTCGCGGCCGCCCTTGCCGACGCGCTTGAACTCGGCGGCCACGAACTCGCCGCTGTTCAGGCGCTCCCAGAAGGCGGCGTATTCGGGCGAGGCGGCGTAGGCGCCTTCGACGAACAGGCTGTGGTGGCGGCCCACGATCTCGTTCAGCCCGTAGCCCAGCGCGTCGAGGAAGTTCTGGTTGGCGGTCAGGATCTCGCCGTTCGGCGTGAATTCGATCACCGCCTGGGCGCGGCTGACGGCTTCCATCTTGCCGTGCTGCTCGGCCGACTTCTGCTTCTGCTCGGTGATGTCGGTGGCGATCTTGACGATCCGGGTCACCGTTCCGCGGGCATTGCGGATGGGATTGTAGGAGGCCTGGATCCAGACCTCGCGGCCGCCCTTGCCGACGCGCAGATATTCACGGGCGTCGAACTCGCCGCGGCCCAGCTTGGCCCAGAACGCCGTGTAGTCGGCGCTGGCGGCGTAGTCGGGTTCGACGAACAGGCTGTGGTGGCGGCCCACGATCTCGCTGAGCGCATAGCCCATGGCGGTGCAGAAGTTCTCGTTGGCGGTGAGGATCCGGCCTTTCGGATCGAACTCGATGGTCGCCAGCGACCGGTCCAGCGCGGCCAGGGTCTCTACGGCCTGCACTTGCGAGCGATTGAACATTGAAGCCTTCCGTTGCCGGCCGGAGCGGGGGATGCCGGACATGCGCGGGCTAGCAAGGCCGTCAGGGCGGTAAACAGTTGATTTATACTACATCGGCGTCTCGAAACCTGGAGTATAGCTGAGAGCGGGGCGGCCGGTTCCGTGCGAACGGCGTGCAAGCTAAGTCGTTGTTTCTTCTGAACGCTTCAGCTTTCGCGGCGCAGCTTCATTCGAAAATCGCAGTTCTGCGACAAATTCACGCCGGTAGGGCCGAGCCGTCGGCGCAGGCCCCAGGCGCCCATTTCGCAGGCGCCGCACGGCCTAAAAAAGAGACCGCCGTTCGTGCACGCGCCGCAGGGGCAATTCAGATAACCGGAGTCTGTGGGCGCTTTCGTAAAAGTGCAGGTTTTTCCTGCCTCTCGCCTTCATCGACGAGGCGCCGACGTTCTTTCAGGCGATCGATCAGCAGAAGGGTGCGCCTTATCGCCCGCATGCGGTTGCGCCTGCGAAATCACGCTCCTATAACCCCGCCACATTCAAGAACCGTCGCGGAAGACCGGTCCCCTCATGAACATTCACGAGCATCAAGCCAAAGCCGTCCTCGCGGAGTTCGGCGCCCCCGTCCCGCGCGGCTACGCGGCGTTCACTCCCGACGAAGCCGTCGCCGCCGCCGAAAAGCTGGGCGGCCCGGTCTTCGTCGTGAAGAGCCAGATCCATGCCGGCGGCCGCGGCAAGGGCAAGTTCGAGGGCCTCGGCCCCGACGCCAAGGGCGGCGTCCGCGTCGTCAAGTCGGTCGAAGACGTCAAGGCGTCGGCCGAGGAAATGCTCGGCCGGGTGCTGGTGACGCACCAGACCGGCCCCAAGGGCAAGCAGGTGAACCGCCTCTACATCGAGGAAGGCGCCGCGATCGCCAAGGAATTCTACCTGTCGCTCCTCGTCGACCGCGCTTCGAGCAAGGTTTCGGTCGTGGCCTCGACCGAAGGCGGCATGGACATCGAGGACGTCGCCGCCTCGACCCCGGAAAAGATCCACACCTTCACCATCGATCCGGCGACCGGCGTGTGGCCGACCCACCAGCGCGCGCTGGCCAAGGCCCTGGGCCTGACCGGCGGCCTGGCCAAGGAAGCCGCCGTCCTGCTGAACCAGCTGTTCACGGCCTTCATGGCCAAGGACATGGCGATGCTGGAGATCAACCCGCTGATCGTCACCGCCGACGACCACCTGCGCGTCCTGGACGCCAAGCTGTCGTTCGACGGCAACTCGCTGTTCCGTCACCCGGACATCCGCGAGCTGCGCGACGAGACCGAAGAAGACCCCAAGGAAATCGAAGCCAGCAAGTACGACCTGGCCTACATCGCCCTCGACGGCGAAATCGGCTGCATGGTCAACGGCGCCGGCCTGGCCATGGCCACCATGGACATCATCAAGCTGTACGGCGCCGAGCCGGCCAACTTCCTCGATGTCGGCGGCGGCGCTTCCAAGGAGAAGGTCACCGCGGCCTTCAAGATCATCACCGCCGATCCGGCCGTGAAGGGCATCCTGGTCAACATCTTCGGCGGCATCATGCGCTGCGACATCATCGCGGAAGGCGTCATCGCCGCCGTGAAGGAAGTCGGCCTGTCGGTTCCGCTCGTCGTTCGCCTGGAAGGCACGAACGTCGAACTGGGTAAGAAAATCATCTCGGAAAGCGGCCTGAACGTCATCGCCGCCAACGATCTGTCTGACGGCGCCGAAAAGATCGTCGCGGCCGTGAAGGGTGCTCGCTAATCATGTCGATCCTCATCGGTTCTGAAACCAAGGTCATCACCCAGGGCTTCACCGGCGCCCAGGGCACGTTCCACTCGGAACAGGCCATCGCCTACGGCACCAAGATGGTCGGCGGCGTCACCCCGGGCAAAGGCGGCCAGACGCACATCGGCCTGCCGGTGTTCGACACCGTCGGCGAAGCCAAGGAAGCCACCGGCGCCGACGCCTCGGTGATCTACGTTCCGCCGCCCTTCGCGGCCGACTCGATCCTGGAAGCCATCGACGCGGAAATCCCGCTGATCGTCTGCATCACCGAGGGCATCCCGGTGCTGGACATGGTCAAGGTGAAGAAGGCCCTGCAAGGCTCCAAGTCGCGCCTGATCGGCCCGAACTGCCCGGGCGTCCTGACCCCGAACCAGTGCAAGATCGGCATCATGCCGGGCTCGATCTTCTCGGAAGGTTCGGTCGGCGTCGTGTCGCGTTCGGGCACCCTGACCTATGAAGCGGTTTTCCAAACCACGAATGCTGGTCTGGGCCAAACCACGGCCGTCGGCATCGGCGGCGACCCGGTCAAGGGCACCGAGTTCATCGACGTGCTGGAACTGTTCCTGGCCGACGAAGCCACCAAGTCGATCGTCATGATCGGTGAAATCGGCGGCTCGGCCGAAGAAGAAGCGGCCCAGTTCCTGAAGGACGAAGCCAAGCGCGGCCGCAAGAAGCCCATGGTCGGCTTCATCGCCGGTCGCACGGCTCCTCCGGGCCGTCACATGGGTCACGCCGGCGCCATCATCTCGGGCGGCAAGGGCGGCGCCGAGGACAAGATCGCTGCGATGGAAGAAGCGGGCATCCGCGTCTCGCCGTCGCCGGCGAAGCTGGGCGAGACCCTGCTCGAAGTCCTCAAGGGCTAAGACTTACCGAAACCCCGCCCCGCGCGGGGCCCAGGTTTTTTGCGACCGCCAGTCGACGATCCGAAAAAATCACCTGGGCCTCGCCTGCCGGCGCGGGCGACGGGAGATTGAGAGACTATATTTACGGGACCGGTCTAACCGGTCCCGTAAACGGATCCGAAGCGCAGCGGCCGAAAATGGATAGCGGCCAACCGGTCGTCGCGCTTCATGTTGAAAACGAGCTCGTGATCCCGCCGGATGGCCTCGGCGGGCGAGCATCGAGGCGAAGACGATGGCGGACGACGCAGGCATCATCAATCAGGTCTTGACCGAGACCTCCTTCCTCTACGGCGCGAACGCCGCCTTCGTGGAGGACCTCTACGCCCAGTGGGCGGAGAACCCCGGATCGGTCGAGCCCTCTTGGAACGCCTTCTTCTCCTCGCTCGCCGAGCAGGCCGACCAGGTCAAGCGGGCCGCCAAGGACCCGGCCTGGACCCCCAAGCAGGTTCCCGTCGCCCGTCCCGACTGGCTGTCGGCCCTCGACGGCCAGTGGGCCAACGTCGCCCCCGCCGTTGAAGCCAAGATCACCAAGGCCGTCGAGGCCAAGGCCCCCGGCGTCTCCGCCGAAGCCGTCCGCGCCGCCACGCTGGACAGCCTGCGCGCCATCATGATGATCCGGGCCTACCGGATGCGCGGCCACCTGGCCGCCAACCTCGACCCGCTGGGCCTGGATCCCGCCAAGGACGCCAGCGAGCTCGACCCGGCCACCTACGGCTTCGCCGAGGCCGACTACGACCGCCCGATCTTCCTCGACTTCGTGCTGGGTCTGGAGACCGCCACGATCCGCGAGATCCTGGCGATCCTGCGCCGCACCTACTGCGGCAACGTCGGCGTGCAGTACATGCACATCTCCAATCCCGAGGAGAAGAGCTGGCTGCAGGAGCGGATCGAAGGCCGCGACAAGGAAATCACCTTCACCAAGGAAGGCAAGGTCGCCATCCTGAAGAAGCTGATCGAGGCCGAGGGCTTCGAGCGCTTCCTGCACAAGCGTTTCCCCGGCACCAAGCGCTTCGGCCTCGACGGCGGCGAAGCCATGGTCCCGGCCATGGAGCAGATCATCAAGCGCGGCGGTTCGCTGGGCGTGAAGGACATCGTCCTGGGCATGCCGCACCGCGGCCGCCTGAACGTGCTGGCCGCCGTGATGGGCAAGCCCTATCACGTGATCTTCCACGAGTTCCAAGGCGGCTCGTCGGTTCCCTCGGACGTCGAGGGCTCGGGCGACGTGAAGTACCACATGGGCGCCTCGTCGGACCGTGAGTTCGACGACAACAAGGTCCACCTGTCGCTGACCGCCAACCCGTCGCACCTGGAAATCGTCAACCCGGTCGTGATCGGCAAGGCCCGCGCCAAGCAGGCCTTCACCCTGCGCGAACAGCCGGACGCCGGCCGCGGCCACGTGCTGCCGCTGCTGCTGCACGGTGACGCGGCCTTCGCCGGCCAGGGCGTCGTGGCCGAGTGCTTCACCCTGTCAGGCCTCAAGGGCTACCGCACGGGCGGCACCATCCACTTCATCGTCAACAACCAGATCGGCTTCACGACCAGCCCGCGCTACTCGCGCAGCTCGCCGTACCCCAGCGACATGGCGCTGATGGTCGAAGCCCCGATCTTCCACGTCAACGGCGACGACCCGGAAGCGGTCGTGTTCGCCTCGAAGGTGGCCACCGAATACCGCCAGAAGTTCGGTAAGGACGTGGTCATCGACATGGTCTGCTACCGTCGCTTCGGCCACAACGAAGGCGACGATCCCACCATGACGTCGCCGCTGATGTACGCGAAGATCAAGGGCCACCCCTCGACCCGCGAACTCTACGCCACGCGCCTGCTGGGCGAAGGCCTGATCACCCAGGCCGAGTCCGACGCCTGGGTCGGCGAATTCGAGACCTTCCTCGACAACGAGTTCGAGGCCGGCAAGAGCTACAAGGCCAACAAGGCCGACTGGCTGGACGGCAAGTGGAAGGGCCTGGCCCAGCCCGGCGACGAAGAGCGCCGCGGCAAGACCGACGTGCCGCTGGCCAAGCTGCAGGAACTGGCCGCCAAGATCACGGCCATCCCGGAACGCATCGACGCCCACAAGACCGTCAAGCGCGCCATCGAAAACCGTCGCGAAGCCTTCACCAAGGGCGAAGGCCTCGACTGGGGCGCCGCCGAGCACATGGCCTTCGCCACCCTGCTCGACGAAGGCTTCCCGGTTCGCCTGTCGGGCCAGGACTCGGTCCGCGGCACCTTCACCCAGCGCCACTCCGACGTCATCGACCAGAAGACCGAAGAGCACTACACGCCGCTGAACAACATCCGTCCCGGCCAGGCCAACTACGAAGTCATCGACTCGGCCCTGTCGGAAGAGGCTGTGTTGGGCTTCGAGTACGGCTTCTCGCTGGCCGACCCGAACACCCTGACCCTGTGGGAAGGTCAGTTCGGCGACTTCGTGAACGGCGCCCAGGTGGTGATCGACCAGTTCATCAGCTCGGGCGAGCGCAAGTGGCTACGGATGAGCGGCCTCGTGATGCTGCTGCCGCACGGCTACGAAGGCCAGGGCCCCGAGCACAGCTCGGCCCGCCTCGAGCGCTTCCTGCAGTCGTGTGCGGAAGACAACATGCAGGTGGTCAACTGCACCACCCCGGCCAACTACTTCCACGCCCTGCGTCGCCAGATGCACCGTGAGTACCGCAAGCCGCTGATCGTCATGTCGCCCAAGAGCCTGCTGCGCCACAAGCGCGCCGTCTCGAACCTTTCCGACCTGGCCGAAGGCACCGCCTTCCACCGCGTGATGGTGGACGGCGCCGAGGCCGGCTGCGACGTCGGCGGGATCACGCTGAAGAGCGACGATCAGATCAAGCGCGTCATCATGTGCTCGGGCAAGGTCTACTTCGACCTGGTCGACCAGCGCGCCAAGTCCGGCCGCGACGACGTCTACATCCTGCGCCTGGAGCAGTTCTATCCGTGGCCGATGAAGTCGGTCATGGGCGTGCTCAACCGCTTCAAGAACGCCGAGCTGCTGTGGGTTCAGGAAGAGCCCAAGAACATGGGCGGCTGGACCTTCGTCGATCCGTGGATCGAGCTGACCCTCGACAAGATGGACATCAAGGCCAAGCGCGCCCGCTACGTGGGCCGTCCGGCGAGCGCCTCCACCGCCGCCGGCCTGATGAGCCGCCACCTCAAGGAACTGGAAGCCTTCCTCACCGAAGCCTTCGCCTAAAACTATCCCGGCCGCCGCGCCCCGGACTTGTCCGACAGGCGCGGCGGCTTAAGTTCGTCACCGACCCCGACCGCCAGAAAAGAGACATCGGAACCTAACCATGGCCGACATCATGACCCCCGCCCTGGGCGAATCCGTCACCGAAGCGACGGTCGCCCGCTGGACCAAGAAGGCCGGGGAGGCCGTGAAGAAGGACGAGCTGCTCGTCGAGCTGGAAACCGACAAGGTCAGCCTCGAAGTCGTCTCGCCGGCTGACGGCGTCCTGGCCGCCATCAGCGCCGAGGAAGGCGCCACCGTGGTTCCGGGCACGGTCCTGGGCGTGGTGACCGAAGGCGCGACCGCCTCGGCCGCTCCCGCCGCCGCTCCGGCCCCGGCCGCCGCTCCTGCGCCCGCCCCGGCTCCGGCCCCGGTCG
>JASGDR010000207.1:0-3263 GCA_047607095.1 Caulobacter sp. | reverse complement strand
TGCGGTCGTGCAGGCGGTTGGCCGGGCGCTCGTCCGGCGGCAGGTAGGCGCCCAGGGTGGCGCGGATCAGCGCCCCGCAGGTCTCGTCGTCGAAGCCCCGACGCAGGGTGCTGTCGCGGGCGGTCATCATCCGCACCACGCCCTCGGGGGTGTCGGCCAGCAGGTCCTCGGGCAGGCCCAACAGGAAACAGCGATAGCGGCTTAGCTCGACCTTGGCCCGCTCGGCCGGAGTGAACCGGCGGCGGCCCTTCCTGAGCATCTGGAACGACATCAGGAACACCGGGATCAGGCCGGCGGGCATCTGGTCGACCTGCGGGATCGGCACGCCGTAGACCGCGCTGTCCCAGCGACCCGAGCGCAGGGCGTTGAAGCGCACCATCGAATGCATCAGCCGCACCATGGCCGCGGCCTTGAAGCCCTCGCCGTGGGGCTCCAGCGCGCCGGGCAGAATGGTCGTGGCGAAGAAGGCGGCCGTCTCGTTGACGCGCTTGGCGGCGGTCTCGGCCCCCAGGGTTCCGGTCAGGGCCATCGGCAGGGCCGAATACTTGTTGAGGAAAGTCGCCACGAACGCGCCCCTGATCGCGAACGGGGCGAGGAAGGCGGCGGCGTTGCGCTCCAGGCGCTGGCCCTCGCGCACCAGGTCCATGTCGATCCAGTCGGGCGTGGCGGCCATCTCGGCGACGAAGGCGGCGAGCTCCGGCGGCGCGTCGGGCGCGGCCTCGATCCCGTGGTCGCAGGCCGCGACCAGCATGTCGATCAGCCGGCGGAAACCGTATTGCGGGATCAGGGCCGCGTAGGCGTCGGCGACGATGTCGCCCAGCATGGTGTAGGCCCGCACGCGGTCGAGATCGTCCTGGGTGACGCTGACGCCCAGCGGGTTGCGGTCGCGGGCGACGGCGAAGCTCGGATCCTCGGTGAAGCGCTCGGGCGTGCGGTCGAAGTCGATCTGGCCGTAGAAGCCCGGCAGGCGGGTCTTCTGCGAGGCGACGCGGGCGCGGACTTCGTCGATGGGACGGATCATCTGGGCTCCTTCCGATCCGCCGCCGCGGGACGGCGGACCTGTTTTCGGCCTCAAGCGTATGTAAGCATTGCTCATGTTCCTACTCGCCTTGCCTTTCGGCCGGACGAGCGGATGGAGGCGCTTCGCAAGTGACTGAAAAGAAACGCCGATCGCCGTCTCAGGGCCGGGCCCAGGTCACGGTGGACGCCATTCTGGACGCGGCCTTTCAGCTTCTGGAAAACGGCGGTCCCGAGCGCCTGACGACCAATCATGTGGCCGAGCGGGCGGGGGTCAGCGTCGGCACGGTCTACCAGTACTTCGCCGACAAGCAGGACATCCTGGCCGCCCTGGCCCAGCGCCGGACCAGCGCCGTGCGCGACGTGATCGCCCAGACCCTGATCGAGCGGCCTGACCTGGGCAGCGTGCGGCCGATCGTACGGGCGCTGATGAACGGCTTCGAGGGCTCGCCCGCCACGCGCCAGGCGCTGCTTGGAGCCCTGTTCCACCGCGGCGACGCGGTGCTGGAGCAGCACCACCAGGCGTTCCTGGCGTCCATCGCCGGCAAGGCCCGCCTGCAGATCGACCTGACGCCGGAGTCAGCCTTCGTCCTGACCCACGCCGCCGTCGGCCTGCTGCGCGCGGCGGCCGCCGAGCCGGGTCTGGCGCTGGACCCGGAGGCGCTGGAGGACGAGCTGGTGCGGCTGATGGAGGCCTATATCTCGGCGCTGGCGGCGTTGCGTGTTCCTCGTCCTTCGACTGGCTCAGGATGAGGAACAAGTCCGGCGCCGCGGATCATTCGAAAACCTCACCCTGAGCTTGTCGAAGGGCGCGGTTCTCGCGCCCCCGACGGCCCTCCCTTGCCTCGCCGCATCTCCGGGTCCAGACGAAGGCGTCGTCGGCATGGCGACTCGTCAAAGGGCCTGACGATGCAGTCCGATCTCGACACCGACGCGGCCGCCGCGCGGGCGCTTTTCCAATCCCTGGAGGGCATGGAGGGCCTGAGCCGCCCCGAGCCCTCGACCGTCGGCGCCAAGGCGCGGTTCCCCGGCCAGGCGGCGCTGATCAAGCTCTATCCCGGCGTGCTGGTGGCGGGCACCATCGCCCTCGCCTCGACCTGGCTCGCCCAGCATTACGGCGCGCCGGTGATGCTGTTCGCCCTGCTGCTGGGGATGACGTTCCACTTCCTGCACGAAGAGGGACGCTGCGTTCCGGGCATCGAGTTCTCGTCAAAGGCCATCCTGCGGTTCGGCGTCGCCCTGCTGGGGGCGCGGATCACGGCGGGGCAGATCCTCAGCCTCGGCCTCACCCCCATCGTCACGGTGATCGTGGCGGTGGTCTCGACGATCCTGCTGGGCGCGTTCCTCTCGAAGCGGCTCGGCCTGCGTCAGGGCTTCGGGGTGCTGTCGGGCGGCGCGGTGGGCATCTGCGGCGCCTCGGCGGCCCTGGCCATCGCGTCCGTGCTGCCGCGCGACAAGGACGGCGAGCGCGACACGATCCTGACGGTGGTGGTGGTCACGGCCCTGTCGACCATCGCCATGATCACCTATCCGCTGCTGACGGCGGCCCTGCACCTCGACCAGACCAAGGCCGGCGTGTTCCTGGGCGGCACGATCCACGACGTCGCCCAGGTGGTCGGCGCCGGCTACATGATCTCGCCGCACACCGGCGACGTAGCGACCTACGTGAAGCTTCTGCGCGTCTCGATGCTGCTGCCGGTGGTGTTCGCCATCGCCTTCCTGGCGGCGCGGATGCTGCCGGGCGGCGGGACCGGCGCGAAGCCTCAGCTGCCGCTGTTCCTGGCGGCCTTCGCGGCCCTGGTGGCGGTCAACAGCCTCGGATGGCTGCCCAAGATCGCCGTCGACGGCGCCGCCGAGATCAGCCGCTGGTGCCTGGTCACGGCGATCGCCGGCCTGGGCATGAAGACCTCGTTCAAAGACGTGATGACCGCCGGCTGGCGGCCGGTGGCGCTGATGGTGATCGAGACCGCCTGGATCGCGGGGGTCGTCCTGCTGGCGGTGGAGTTCTTTCTGTAAGGACGAAACCTCCCGCTGTGGGGGAGGTGATCGCGAAGCGATCGGTGGGGGGAGTGATTGCCGAGATTGCGATCGTCTCGGAATCTGAAAACGTCCCCCCACCGGCCTTCGGCCGCCTCCCCCAGAGGGGGAGGTTTCTTAGCGCGCCGCCACGATCGTTCCCCGCGCCAGCACCTGGGCAACGACCGGCGCGAGGTTGGCGGCGATGATCCGCGCGCCCTCCGCATTGG
>JASGDR010000206.1:0-5142 GCA_047607095.1 Caulobacter sp. | reverse complement strand
CCCACGCCGTGGACCAGAGGAGCGTGTCGGCGAAAAGCAGCGTTTTCGCCGATCCGTCCCCCAACACCACATCCGCCGCCTCGCCGCACTCCTCAGTCACGGACCGGATCCGTTCCAGGCCCCACCATCCATTCGTGAACGCATCCATGTTCCCGCCATCATCGACGGTCGAGCATGCGTGGATCAGATAGTCGCGGAAGTCGTCGGGAAGGCGAACACCGTATTGGGCCGCCAGCGACGCGACCTCGGCGGCTCCATGGGAGACGCGACGGGGATAGTCATGCTCGGGTTGCGCCCACAGGGCGAGCAGCTTGCCGAAAGGCGCCGTTCCATCGACAGGCCGGCAGGACGGCTCGCCTTCGGCGCCGGGTCCTGGTGGCCGGGACGCCAGACGGGCCCATCCAGAGGCATAGTCCTTCTGAACCCGCGGCGAGATCTCGACTTTGATCTCGCCATACCATCCAGCCTTCCACTGCGACAGATAGACGGTCTGGCCGTCAAACGCGTGCCCAGGCTCGCAGACCTCCCCTGCCCAGACATGGATGATCGCGGGGTCCAGCCTAACCCGGAAAGGCTTGGGGAGCGGCAGATCACGGCAGTTGCGCGTCCTCCAGTATTTGCTCGGAGATACGACAATGTGCTGCGGCGCGCCCATTGATCCAAGCTAGGGCGTGAGCGATTTGGCGACAACGGAAACATCGCCGGCGGCAGCGCCTCCCCCTCCCCCATGGCGCACGCGCCCTCAACCCGCTAAACCCGCGTCATGCTGCGTCTTTCCGAACTGAAGCTGCCCCTGGACCATCCGCCGGAGGCCATGGCCCCGGCCATCTGTGCTCGCCTGGGGATCGCCCCGGACGACCTCCTGGAGGTCAAGCTGTGGCGGCGGGCCCATGACGCGCGCAAGAAGACCGCGATCCTGATGATCTACACGGTGGACGTGGCTCTGCGCGACGAGGCCGCCGTGCTGGAGCGCTTTTCGGGCGACCAGCAGATCCGTCCGACGCCCGACACCGACTACCGCCTGACCGCCCGCGCGCCGGAGGGCTTCGACGGCCCGCGCCCGGTGGTGATCGGGGCGGGTCCCTGCGGCCTGTTCGCCGGGCTGGTGCTGGCCCAGATGGGCTTCAAGCCGATCATCCTCGACCGCGGCAAGGTGGTGCGCGAGCGCACCAAGGACACCTGGGCCCTGTGGCGCAAGAGCGAGCTGAACCCGGAGTCGAACGTGCAGTTCGGCGAGGGGGGCGCGGGCACCTTCTCGGACGGCAAGCTCTACAGCCAGATCAAGGACAGCCGGTTCCTGGGCCGCAAGGTGCTGGAGGAGTTCGTCGCCGCCGGCGCGCCCGAAGAGATCCTGACCGAGGCCCACCCCCACATCGGCACCTTCCGCCTGGTGCACATGGTCGAGAACATCCGGGCCCTGATCGAGAGCCTGGGCGGCGAGTACCGCTGGCAGCACCGGGTGACCGACTTCGAGATCGAGACGGGCGAGGACGGCGCGCGCCGGCTGAAGGGCCTTCACCTGTCGACCGGCGAGTATCTGGAGACCGAGCACGTGGTGCTGGCCGTCGGCCACAGCTCGCGCGACACCTTCCAGACCCTGTACGACCGGGGCGTCCACATCGAGGCCAAGCCGTTCTCGATCGGCGTGCGCATCGAGCATCCGCAGTCTTGGATGGACAAGGCCCGCTTCGGCGCCTGCGCCGGCCACCCGGACCTGGGCGCGGCCGACTACAGCCTGTCGCACCACTGCTCCAACGGCCGCACGGTCTACAGCTTCTGCATGTGCCCGGGCGGCACGGTGGTGGCCGCGACCTCGGAGCCGAACCGGGTGGTGACCAACGGCATGAGCCAGTATTCGCGCAACGAGCGCAACGCCAACTCCGGCTTCGTCGTGGCCATCGATCCCGAGCGCGACTATCCGGGCCACCCGCTGGCCGGCATCGAGTTCCAGCGCAAGTGGGAGTCCCTCGCCTTCACCGCCGGCGGCGGCGACTACAAGGCGCCCGCCCAGAAGGTCGGCGACTTCCTGGCCGGCCGTCCGTCGGAAGCGCTGGGCGTCGTCGAGCCTTCGTACAAGCCGGGGATCAGGATGACGGACCTGGCGCAATGCCTGCCGCCGTTCGTGCTGGAGGCCATGCGCGAGGCCCTGCCCGTCTTCGGCCGCCAGATCGCCGGCTACGATCACCCCGACGTGCTGATGACCGGGGTCGAGACCCGCACCTCCTCGCCGATCCGCATCACCCGCGGCAAGGACGGGCAAAGCCTCAACACCGCCGGGCTGTTCCCGGCCGGCGAAGGCGCGGGCTACGCCGGGGGGATCCTCTCGGCGGGCGTGGACGGCATCAAGGCGGCCGAGGCCGTTGCGGCGGCCTATGTGGCGAAGGGCTGGGCGAAGGGGGCGTAGCCTCCACTCGCCGCTCCCGCCACAAGGGCGGCGGCGACGGAAGATGGAGAAGCAACAACCCGCACCGAACGGTCAAATATCAATGTTTTAGACATTGCGCGCGCACCGAGAACTTTTGAACTCACCCTTTTCTCGCGATCGGATGCGTCAAAATCGTCGATATCGGTAGTTAACCTTGATGCGCTAGACTGAACTCTAGTCGGCGTTTTCGGGAATTTCGATCGTGACCCAGGCCTCCGGCCGCGAAGCATTGCTCGTGGACGCCAGCTCGTTCTTCGAGGTCTCTCTCGACCTGCTGATCATCCGCGACCTGCAGGGCACGGTGCTGAAGGCCAGCCGGTCCTGGCAGACCAAGCTGGGCCACAGCCCCGAGGAGATGGAGGGCCTGCCCCTGCTGCGGTTCGTCCATCCGGACGACATGCCGGGCACGCAGGACAGCGTCGTCGAGGTCGAGAACCGCAAGGACGGCGACCCCGTCCTCGGCTTCATCAACCGCTACCGCCACGCCGACGGCCACTACCGCACGCTGGAATGGCGGGCCCAGCGGGCCGGCGACCGCATCTACGGCGTGGCGCGCGACGTCACCGACCGCGTGGCCGCCGAGCGCCAGCTGCTCGAGGCCAAGGCCGCGGCCGAGGCGGCCAATCGAGCCAAGTCGGACTTCCTGGCCAATATCAGCCACGAGATCCGCACGCCGCTGAACGGCGTCATCGGCATCGTCGACGCCCTGTCGCGCACCCCGCTCAGCCGCGAGCAGGCCGAAATGGTCGGACTGGTGCGCGACAGCGGCGCCACGCTGGAACGGCTGGTGTCGGACTTCCTCGACGTCTCCAAGATCGAGGCCGGTCAGCTGCAGCTGGAGAGCCGGTCGTTCAACCTGGACCAGGCCTTGCTCCCCGGCGTCGAGGTCCTGCGCCGACGGGCCAAGGAAAAGGGCCTGAGCTTCACCCTGGAGCGCCCCCCGCTCACCGGCGGCCGCCATCTGGGCGACGGCATGCGCCTGAGCCAGGTGCTGAACAACCTGCTGTCGAACGCCATCAAGTTCACCGACGAGGGCGGGATCACCCTGCGCGTCCGCTCCGAAGAAATCGCCGGCGACACCCGACTGACCTTCGAGATCGAGGACACCGGCATCGGGTTCGACGCGGCCCAGGCCGATAGCCTGTTCAACCGCTTCAGCCAGGCCGACCAGTCGATCAGCCGTCGGTTCGGCGGCACGGGCCTGGGGCTTTCGATCTGCCGCTCGCTGGTCGAGATGATGGGCGGCGAGATCTCGGCCACGTCGCAGCCCGGCGTCGGCAGCCGCTTCTGCTTCTCGCTCAGCCTGCCCCGCCTGCAGGAGGCGGTCGAGACCGACGTCGAGCCTCCGCCGCCCGAGCCGATCCCCCTGCCCGATCGCCCGCTGCGCGTGCTGCTGGTCGAGGACCATCCGACCAACCAGCGCGTGGCCCAGCTGATCCTGGCCAGCCAGGGCGCCGACGTGATCACGGTCGGCGACGGCCTCGAAGCCATAGCCGCCTTCGCCGACGGCGCGTTCGACATCGTGCTGATGGACATGCAGATGCCGCGCATGGACGGCCTGACCGCCACGCGCGCCATCCGCGCCCTGGAAATCGAACGGGCCGCGGTGCGCACGCCGATCATCATGTTGAGCGCCAACGCCCTGATGAAGCACCGCACCGAGGCCCTGACCGCCGGCGCGGACCTGCACGTGGCCAAGCCGATCACCGCCGCCAACCTGCTCGCGGGGATACAGGCGGCGGTGGCCTAGGTCGGATTGACAACTAGGTCTCGAGACGAAAACCTCGTCCTTCGACAGGCTCGGGATGAGGTTTTTCCAGCGCCCGGGCCGGCAAAGCTTGTCGAAGGCCCAGGACCGCGTAGCGAGCCTGAACGCCCGCTAGCGCAGCAACGAGGCCGGGGCCCCGGCGCGGACCACGGCCGCGCGGCCGGTCCTGGCGTCGACCAGCACGTCGTGGGGTCCGCGCACGTCCTGATCCGTCCGCGTCTCCAGGCGCCAGATGCGACCCTCCCGCCGCGGCGCGGCGGCGGTGTAGGGCATGTAGGACAGACGCAGCGTGTTGAAGGCGATGCCCTCGGCGGCGTCCGCGTCGGCCTCGCGCAGGCGCACCTGCCAGGCCAGCATCTCGGGATGCAGCGCGGCCCAGGTGATGGGCGCGCAGCCGTACCAGTCGCAGCGGCTGGCTTCGATGATCATCGGCGCGGGGATCGTCAGGGCCAGGAACGCGGCGGCGTAGGCCATGCGGCGTCGCCAGATCCAGAAGCCGGCTCCGACCAGCCCCACGACCCCGGCGACGACGGTCAGGATCGACAGCACGGCCCAGGCGTCGAAGACGTCGCTGCGGGTGGCGATGTACCAGAGATACTCGGCGCCGCCCCAGATGGCGGCCACGGCTCCCGTCGCGAGATAAAGCGCCAGCAGAGAGAACAGCGCCCAGCCGGCGATCCGCGTCCACCTGGTCTTCTGCTTCACGAGCCGCCCTCCTCGCCGTGCAGAGAGACTAGAGCAACCGCGCAGGTTGACCAGCCCCGCTCCGCGCAAACGAAAAGGCCCGGACGATCGCTCGCCCGGGCCTTCGTCGTCTCAGCGTGTAAGGCCGATCAGGCCGCTTCGGCCTGCTCGCCGACTTTCTTGTCTTGATCCGGCCGATCAGGCCGCTTCGGCCTGCTCGCCGACTTTCTTGTCTTGATCCGGCCGATCAGGCCGCTTCGGCCTG
>JASGDR010000205.1:0-11084 GCA_047607095.1 Caulobacter sp. | reverse complement strand
GTCGAGATCGCGCCCGGGCCGATCAGCAGCGGCATGGCGAACGGCACGATCAGCCGCTCGAACCGCTTCTTGGCGTAGACCCGGGCCGACAGCGGCTCGGTCTCGCCCTCGGCGGCGTCGGCGAACATGGTGGTGAAGTCGTCGCGCACCATGTCCAGGCCCAGGATGAACAGGATGATGCCGCCGGCGATGCGGAAGGCCGGCATCGAAATGCCGAAGAACTCGAGCAGGCTGACCCCGGTGAAGAAGAAGAACACCAGGAAGGCCAGCACGAAGAGGCCGATATAGACGGCCACCATCCGCCGCCCCGCCGAGGCCGCGCCGAGGGTGGCGGCGGCGAACAGCGGCACGTTGCCGATCGGGTCGATCAGGGCGAACAGCGCGACGAAGAAGTTGACGGCGAGTTCGGCCTGGCTCATTCGACGTCCTCAACCTTCATGCCTGTGCGGGAAACGTCGCTCTCTCTAGAGCGATGCGGGCTCGCGCGCCAACACCGGAGCCCTGAAATGACCGCCGATCCGCGCCTGATCGTTCCGCTCGACCTGCCCACGGTCGCCGACGCCCGCGGCATGGTCGACCAGCTGGGCGACGCGGTGTCGTTCTACAAGATCGGCCTGGAGCTCCTGGCCACCGACGGCATGAGCTTCGCCGGCGACCTCAAGAAGGCCGGCAAGCAGGTGTTCCTCGATTGGAAGCTGCACGACATCGGCGCGACGGTGGAGCGCTCGGCCCGGGTGCTGGCCGGGGCCGGCTGCGACCTGCTGACCGTCCACGCCGAGCCGCAGGTGATGCGCGCGGCCGTGAAGGCGTCGGCCAGCTCGGACCTGAAGATCCTGGCGGTGACCGTGCTGACCAGCCTGACCGACGCCGACCTGATCGAGATGGGCTACGCCTTCAGCGCCCGCGCCCTCGTGGAGCGGCGCATCCGCCAGGCCGTGGAATGCGGCGTCGACGGCATCGTCTCCAGCCCGCACGAGGCGGCCCTGGCTCGCGAGATCGGCGGTCCGGACTTCCTGGTGGTGACCCCGGGCGTGCGCCCGTTCTGGGCGGCCAAGAACGACCAGGCCCGCGCCGCCACCCCGGCCGACGCCATCGCCGCCGGCGCCAGCCACCTGGTCTGCGGCCGCCCGATCACGGCGGCCAACGACCCGCGCGAAGCGGCGCTGAAGGTGATCGAGGAGATGGCGGGGGTTAGCTGATTACGCCGCGAATGAGAGCGTCGTGCGGTGAACAGGAGACCTAAATTCGATAGAGCTTATGTACAGGAGCTGGCTCAACGTCCCGCTGCGTTGGCTCCTGAGGCTCAACACGAATTATCAATTCATGTTTTTCGCTGACTGTAGATTTTTTCTCTTCTTTACTATTCGAAAGTGAACCGCTCAAAACTGCAGCTGCAACCAAACCGCCACCACACACGATAAGCGCCCAACGCTCCCAGAATTTCATCGGTAACGCGGCACTCATCCACCGCCGCCTTTTTGGCTGACGCTGTGGAGAATTCTATCCATCAGACGCTCGATGTCCTCAACACCCATACGACGAGCGAGGACAAATAATATCACCAACTCTAAGATCAAAACGATAATGGGTAAGGCGGCATTTTCAGACCCGCGCAACCACAGCACATCCAAAAGGACCGTACATATTACGATCCAAATGAATCTCTCCTCCTTCCGCGCATCTTCTATAGCCTGAAGCTTCTTTTCAAGCTCTGCCAAAGCTTGGTCCCGCGCCTCTGCAGGCGCAGGTTCAAGAGCTTTAAAGGCGATTTCTGCCTTAGCTGATCCGGGCTTTATATTCGGCAATGATGTCCTCATCTGGAATAGGAATTCCTCGGGCACCAGGAATATAGTTCTTCGCCCAAGCACCTTGCGTCCAGTGCGTTATCGCAACAAGGGTACCTGCAGAATATTGGGCCAAGGCGTCATAAGCGCTATCCAAATAACTAGACACATCAGCACCCTCTATGGGAGGCGCACCGTGAAACACGTCCTTTATAGGCGAGCTACCGAACGGCTTAACTCGATGGTATATGCTCGGAGATACGGGTCCATAGTCCCACGCCTCGAACGTTTCATCGACAAGCCGCTCATTCATCTGGCCAAGGAATTGCATCTGAGCCAGATAAAGCATCTTCTGAAGTTCTAGGTTTGTGAGCCTCCACCCGCTGCGCTCACACAAGCGCCGCGCGGCAGAACTCACGCTGAGTCGTCCAGCCATCGGCAATCCTCGCGTCAAAAACAGCATGTTCGCTTTTCGTTCGCGACAAGCCATATATAGACAGTTTTGCGTTATCCACAAATGGATAACGTCCAATTAATCCCCTTTAGCGGCGAATTGGACTGACGCTGCAATATGATGCGGTTAGCCTCGCCGACAAGTGGCGACAGCAGCAACCCACTCGGGATGTCGGTCCTGGCGGTATGGGACACTCCGCTCACATCAACGGTGTGAGCGGAGTGCATAATGAACCTCAGGACCGAGCTACGCCCAGGCCCCGTAGGGATCCACCGACTCCTTGCCCAGCGCCTGGGCGACGGCCGGGTGGGTCAGTCGGCCGCCCAGCACGTTGAGGCCGCGCGCCAGGTGGACGTTGGTCTTCAGCGCGTCCAGGCCCTTGTCGGCCAAGGCCAGGCCGAACGGCAGGGTGGCGTTGCCCAGGGCTTCGGACGAGGTGCGCGGGGCGGCCCCCGGCATGTTGGCCACGCAATAATGGACGACGCCGTCGACCGTGTAGGTCGGCTCGGCGTGGGTGGTCGGATGGCTGGTCTCGAAACAGCCGCCCTGGTCGATCGACACGTCGACCAGAACCGAGCCCGGCTTCATCTTCGACAGGTGCTCGCGACGCACCAGCTTGGGGGCGGCGGCGCCGGCGGTCAGCACCGCGCCGATCACCACGTCGGCCTTGAGGATCTCCTCCTCCACCGCCGCGAAGGTCGAATAGCGGGTCAGGATCCGCCCCTGGTAGAGGTCGTCGAGCTCGCGCATGCGCGGGATCGAACGTTCCAGCACCACGACCTCGGCGCCGAGGCCGGCGGCCATGCGGGCGGCGTTCGAGCCGACCACGCCGCCGCCCAGCACCGCCACGCGGGCCGGGGGCACGCCGGGCACGCCGCTGAGCAGCAGGCCCATGCCGCCGTTGTGCTTGAGCAGGGTCTCGGCCGCCGAGAACACGGCGATGCGGCCGGCCACTTCCGACATCGGGGCCAGCAGCGGCAGGCCGCCCTTGGCGTCCGTGACGGTCTCGTAGGCGATGGCCGCGCAGCCGCTCTTGAGCAGGCCTTCGGTCTGGGCCGGATCGGGCGCCAAGTGCAGGTAGGTGAAGAGGATGTGGCGCGGCGTCAGGCGCTCCCACTCGACCTTCTGGGGCTCCTTGACCTTCACGATCATCTCGGCGCCCGCGAACACCGCGTCGGCGTCGGGGGCGATGGTCGCGCCGGCCTTCACATAGGCGTCGTCGACATAGCCGGCGCCCAGGCCCGCCCCTTGCTGCACCAGCACCTGGTGGCCGTGGGCGACGTATTCGCGGACGGCGGTGGGGGTCAGACCGACCCGGTGTTCGCCCGGTTTGATCTCGGAGGGGACGCCGACGCGCATGATGTTTCCTCGCTTTGTAGCCTTAACGTCGGTGTACGCCTCTCCGTTCGCAGGTTCCCTGGTTCTTTCGCCCTTCGAAAAACGGTGTATGCAAGAATCCTGCGTGAAAGGGCCGCTGCGTTGAAGAAATCCCCGGTGACGCTCGACATCTTCGACCGAAAGATCCTTCGCCTTCTTCAGCGCCAGGGACGCGCCAGCTATGTCGACATGGCCAAGGCGGCCAACCTGTCGGAGTCGGCCTGCCTGCGGCGGGTGCGGGCGCTGGAGGATTCCGGGGTCATCGGCCGCTACGCAGCGGTGATCGACGAGCGGGCCGTGGGCCTGCCGCTCAGCGTCTTCGTCACCGTCACCCTGTCGTCCCAGGCCGAGGCGGCGCTGACCGCCTTCGAGAAAGCGGTAGCGAACGTGCGCGAGGTGGCCGAGTGCTACCTGATGACCGGCGGCTCGGACTACCTGCTGCGCCTGGTGGTGGCCGACGTCGACGACCTGGAGCGGGTGCACAGCCAGGAACTGACGCGGATCCCCGGCGTGGTGCGGGTCAGCTCGTCGATCGCCATGCGCACCGTCGTCAAACGCGTCGAATTGCCGCTTTGAGGCGAGCGCCAGCGTTGCCGGGGGATTAACCCTCCCGCGCCTAGGGTCGTCCCGACATTCACCGTCTTCGGGGGAAGACCATGGTTTCTCGACGCTCCTTGCTGGGCGCCCTCGGCGTTGGCCTGGCCGCGCCCGCGCTCGCCTACGCCGAAGGCCTGCACGTACCCGACCTGCCGGCGGTGACGCCCAAGGCCCGCAAGGCCCGCCGCGTCAGCAAGGCCCTGGCCAGCCAGGCGGCCGACAAGGCCGCGCTCGACAAGGCCGTCGCCAGCGTGCCGCCGATGGAGGGCCAGGAAGGCCACGGCGCCGCCCCGACCCAGGTCTCCGGCGTCAGCGTCGAAGCCGCGCCGGCCGTCAGCCCCGACGAAGCCCTGGGCCGCCTCAAGCAGGGCAACGCCATCTTCGCCCGCGGCGGCGCCAGCCTGGTGCTGCCCTCGCCCGCCCGCATCTCGGAAATGGCCGGCGGCCAGAAGCCGTTCGCCGTCATCGTCGGCTGCAGCGACAGCCGCACCGCCCCCGAACTGATCTTCGACTGCAATCTGGGCGAACTGTTCATCGTCCGCGTGGCCGGCTCGACCGTCGGGCCCGAGGGCCTGGGCTCGATCCTCTACGCCGTCGAGCACCTGGGCGCGCCGCTGGTCGTCGTGCTGGGCCACACCAAGTGCGGCGCCGTCGGCGCGGCGGTCGATGTCGCCACCAAGCATGCCCACCTGCACGGCGCCCTGCAGGACATGGTCCTGCCCATCCTGCCGGCCGTGTTCGACGCCGACGCCGACCACCCCGCCGACCTGCAGGACGCCGCCATCCGCCGCAACGTGCGCAACACCGCCGCCCGCCTGAAGGTCTGCGACGGAACCCTGGCCGAGCGCATCGCCCAGGGCCGGCTGAAGGTCGTCTCGGCCTGCTACGACCTGGCCACGGCCCAGGTGAAGTTCGACGTATGATGCTACCGAGCGGGATGTCGCGGCGGCGCCGTTGACCCCCGCTCGCGCTTAGGTTCAAGTCCCCCAAATCGCTTCGGTTTGGGAGAGACGACGGATGTCGACGGACGAGACGCCGCAGGGCAGCGGCACGACCAAGTCCTCCGTCTGGGCCCGTCTGAAGCCCCACCTCATGACGCCGGCCGCGGCCGTGGCGGCGGCGGCCCTCGTTCTCGGCTTCGGCGGCGGCTTCGTGGCCGCCAAGACCGCCGACCTCGGCTGGTTCGGCGGCGGCGGAAAGCCGGCCGCGAGCGGCGGCGTGGTCAAGGGCGAGGCCTGGTCGCTGTTCGGCAAGCCCCGCGACGCCGGGGCCCGACGCCGCGGAATCCCCAAGCCCGAGGGCTTCGCCGTCTGGCGCACCCGCATCGACAGTTCCGGCGGCGATCCACTGGCCTGCATCCAGATGAGCCGGGATCTCGACCCGTCCAAGACCTACGCCGACTTCGTCATGGTCTCGCCCGACCTCGGCCGCGGCCCGGCCGTACGGGTCAAGGGCGACGAGCTGTGCGTCGGCGGCTTCGGCTTCACCGACCACCGCATAACCCTGCTGAAGGGCCTGCCCGCCAAGGGCGGCGAGACCCTGGGCGCCAACGCCGACGTCGATTTCACCTTCGGAGAAAAGCCGCCCTACGTCGGCTTCGCCGGCGACGGGGTGATCCTGCCGCGCGAGGAATCCGACGGCGTCGCCATCGAGACCATGAACGTCTCCAAGCTGGCGGTGGAGGTCTGGCGCGTGTCGGACCGCAACCTGGTCCGCAAGTCGATCAGCGCCCCCGACCCCACCGGCGAGGGCGACTGGAACAGCGACTACGGCGACGACAGCCCCAATGACGACGGCCGCCGCATCTGGAAGGGCGAGGTCAGCGTCGACGGCGCCGCCGGCCAGAAGGCGACCACCGTCTTCCCGCTCGGCGCGGTGCTCAAGGAGATGAAGCCCGGCGCCTATGTCATCAAGGCCCGCGACGCCTCGGGCGGCCGCGATCCCGACGGCGAGGGCGACACCCCGCCCGCCCAGGCCCGGCGCTGGATCGTGTTCACCGACATGGCCCTGATCGCCTATGACGGCTCCGAGGCGCTGGACGTCGTGGTCCGCTCGCTGAAGACGGCCAAGACCGTGTCGGGCGTGCGCGTGGCCCTGGTCGCCCGCGACGGCGAGCCCCTGGCCGAGGTCAAGAGCGACGCCGACGGCCGCGTGCGCTTCGCCCGCCCGCTGCTGGAAGGCGAAGGCGCCGAGCGCGCCAAGATGGTCATGGCCTACGGCCCGCAGGGCGACCTGTCGGTGCTCGACCTCGACCGCTCGCCGGTGGACCTGTCCAAGCAGGGCGTCGGCGGCCGCACCGAGAGCGAGGGCGGCCGCGAGGCCAAGACCGACATCGACGGCTGGCTCTACGCCGACCGCGGCATCTATCGCCCCGGCGAGACCGTGCACCTGACGGCCATGGTCCGTGACCGCCTGGCCAAGGCGGTGAACGATCGCAAGGGCTACATCCTGGTCAAGCGTCCCTCGGGCGTGGAGTACAAGCGCTGGTGGTTCGGCCAGGCCAACGCCGGCGCCGTGCCGATCGACATCGCCCTGCCGCGCAGCGCCCCGCGCGGCCGCTGGACGGCCGAACTGCACATCGAGGGCGTCGAGGCTTCGTCGGGTTCGCTGAGCTTCAGCGTCGAAGACTTCGCGCCCCAGCGTCTGGCGGTCACCGCCACCGGCCAGGAAAGCGCCCCGGTGCGCATCGGCGAGACGCGCCAGATCAACGTCGCCGCCCGCTTCCTCTACGGCGCGCCGGGCTCGGGCCTGCAGACGCAGGGCGAGGCCCGCCTGCGCCGCGACACCGATCCCTTCCCGCAATACAAGGGCTTCGAGTGGGGCGACGCCCAGGAGCCCTTCGACGAAAAGCTGATCGAGCTCGGAAACACCGTCACCGACGGCGAGGGCCGGGCGGTGCTGAACCTGGCGACGTCCGAAGTCGGCGAGACCGGTCAGCCCCTGGTGGCGGCGGTCACGACCTCGGTGTTCGAACCCGGCGGCCGGCCGGTGCGCGAGGGCCTGGAACTGAAGGTTCGCGGCAAGCCGGTCTATTACGGCGTCAAGGTCGAGCAGGGCGAGGCCAAGAACGGCGATCCGCCCGTCAGCCTCGAGATCATCGCCGTCGACGCCGCCGGCAAGCGCATCTCGACCACCGCCAGCTACACCCTGATCAGCGAAAACTGGAACTACGACTGGTTCCAGCAGGACGGCCGCTGGCAGTGGCGGCGCACCAGCCGCGACGCCGTGGTCATGAAGGGCGCGCTGAACCTGTCGGCCGGCCAGTCGGCGCGGGTCAACCGCCGCCTGGGCTGGGGCGACTATCGCCTGGTCGTCGAGGGCGCGGACGGGACCAAGACCGTCACCCGCTTCTCGTCGGGCTGGGGCTCGCCCGCCAAGGACGCCGAGGCGCCGGACTATGTCCGCGTGTCGGCCGGGACCAAGGCTTATGCGCAAGGCGACACGGTCGAGATCACGCTGAAGGCCCCCTATGCCGGCCAGGCCCAGGTGGCCGTGGCCACCGACCGCCTGATCGACTTCAAGACCCTGTCGGTCGGCGAGAACGGCGCGACCGTGAAGCTGAAGACCAGCGCCGCCTGGGGCGGTGGGGCCTATGTGATGGTCACCGTCATCCAGCCGCGCGACCCTGTGGCCTCGCCCAAGCCCAAGCGAGCCCTGGGCCTCGTCTACGTGCCGCTGGATCCCAAGGGCCGCAAGCTGACGGTCGACATCGGCACGCCGCCCAAGATCGACTCCAAGGCGCCGGTCGAGATCCCGCTGAAGGTGCAGGGGCTGGGCTTCGGCCAGAAGGCCCGCGTCACCGTTGCGGCGGTGGACGAGGGCGTGCTGCGCCTAACTCGCCAGGAGAGCCCGGACCCGGTGAAGTGGTACTTCGGCAAGCGGGCCCTGACGCTCGACTACCGCGACGACTACGGCCGCCTGCTCGACCCGAACATGGGCGCGCCGGCCAACGTCAATTTCGGCGGCGACGAACTGGGCGGCGAGGGCCTGACGGTCACGCCGATCAAGACCGTGGCCCTGTGGTCGGGCGTGGTCGAGACCGGCCTCGACGGCAAGGCCGTGGTCAAGCTGCCGCCGGCCGACTTCAACGGCGAACTGCGGATCATGGCCGTGGCCTGGACCGACGAAGCCGTCGGCTCGGGCTCCAAGGCCATGACCGTGCGCCAGCCGGTGGTGGCCGATCTCAACCTGCCCCGCTTCCTGTCGCCCGGCGACAAGCCGACCGCGACGCTGGAGCTGCACAATGTCGAGGGCAAGCCCGGCGCCTACACCGCGGAAGCCAATGCGTCCGGCGGGCTGAAGGTCGCCTTCAAGAAGGTCATCACCCTGATCCTGGGCCAGCGCGTCGCCGAGAAGATCCCCTTCCTGGCGCCCGACGTGACGGGCGTCGGCAAGATCAGCTTCAAGGTCAGCGGCCCCGGCTTCGCCACGTCCAAGGACTATCCGATCCAGACGCGCCTGGGCTGGGGCGACGTGGTGCGCACCACCACCGAGCTGCAGGCCCCGGGGACGACCTACACCCCCAACTACCAGCTGCTGTCGGGGCTGGCGGCCGGGGACGTGACGCTGCAGGTCAGCTACTCGCCGTTCAAGGGCTTCGACCCGTCGGCGATCGCGGTCGCCTTGCAACGCTACCCCTACGGCTGCACCGAGCAGCTGGTCTCGACCGCCTATCCGCTGCTCTACGCCCAGAGCGTCTCGTCCGATCCGAAACTGAAGCGCACCCCGGCCGCCCTGGCGAACGCGGTGGGCCGCCTGCTCGACCGCCAGACCCTCGACGGAGCGTTCGGCCTGTGGCGGGTGGGCGACGGCGAGGCCGACGCATGGCTGGGCGCCTACGCCACCGACTTCCTGCTGGAAGCCAAGGCCCAAGGCGTGGCCGTGCCGGACGAGGCCCTGGACAAGGCCCTGAACGCCATGCGCCAGATCAGCCGTCCCGACGGCTGGAGCTCGGTCTCCTACCGCCTGGAATATCCCAACTGGTGGGGCCGCAGCGCCGAGGACAGCAAGAAGGCGACCGAGCGCATGCGCCGCCGGGCCAGCGCCTACGCCCTCTACGTCCTGGCCAAGGCCGGGCGCGGGGACCTGGCCCGCCTGCGCTGGTGGCACGACGTGCAGATGAAGGACGAGGACCAGCCGCTGGCGAAGGCCCAGGTGGCCGCCGGCCTCGCCCTGATGGGCGACCACGCCCGGGCCCGCTCGGCCATGCGCCAGGCGGTGAACTCGCTGAACTGGCGCGACGAGTACGACTGGTACCAGAGCCCGCTGCGCGACGTAGCCGCGGTCACCGCCCTGGCGGTGCAGGCCGGCCAGACCGACGTCGCCGCCCGCCTGCAAGGCCGCCTGGAGAACGTGGTCAAGGATCCCGACGCCCTGAACACCCAGGAACAGGCCCAGCTGCTGTTCGCCGCCCACCAGCTGATGAAGGCCGCAGGCCCGATCAGCATCGACGCGCAGGGCGTGCGCGCCCTGCCGCCGGCCGGCGGCGCGCCCCGCTGGGCGGTGGGCAAGCTGGCCGACGCCCGGTTCACCAACAAGGGTAAGGGCGCCCTGTGGCGGACGGTCAGCGTGCGCGGCACGCCGATCGTCGCGCCGGGGGCCGAAAGCAACGGCCTGACGGTGAGCAAGCGGCTGTTCACGATGAGCGGCGGCGCGGTCGATCCCTTCGCCATCCGCCAGGGCGAACGGGTGATCGTGCTGATCCAGGGTCGCTCGATGCAGGCCCGTTCGACCGCCCTGGTGGTCGACGACGCCCTGCCGGCCGGCTTCGAGATCGAGGCCCCACTGGGCGCCGACGACGCCCAGAACGGACCGTTCCGGTTCCTGGGCGAGCTATCGACGCCCGACGCCCAGGAAAGCCGCGACGACCGCTACATCGCCGCGCTGGACCTGGAGGGCAACAAGCCCTTCGCCATGGCCTACATCGCGCGGGCCGTGACGCCGGGCGAGTTCTTCCTGCCCGGGGCCGTGGCCAAAGACATGTACCGTCCGAGCATCGCCGCCCGATCGGACGCCGGCCGCACGACGATCGCGGGGCAATGATGTTTAGCGTTCTCCCTTCCCCCTTGATGGGGGAAGGGCCGGGGATGGGGGTGACAGCGTTTCCGGAAGAAACGCCGTGATCACCGCCGCCTCCGAAGCCACCCCCACCCCTGGCCCCTCCCCCATCAAGGGGGAGGGGAAGATTGTACGCCTCCTGGCGATCTTCCTCGCCGTCCAGGTCGTTCTATTCGCGCTCAGCGCCGCCTTCCCGCCCGACATGGGCAGGGCGAAGCGGTCTTCGCCCGTGGTGCTGGGCGAACGCGGCGCGTGGCTGCGCGCCCTGCCGGTCGAGGACGGCCGCTGGCGGGTGCGGGCCGACCTGGAGCGCACCGATCCGACCTTCCTCAAGCGCCTGGTGGCGGTGGAGGACGCCCGTTTCCGCTGGCACCTGGGGGTGGACCCGATCGCCCTGGTCCGCGCCACGGGCTCGGCCGTGATCCACGGCCGGATCAGCAGCGGCGCCTCGACCCTGTCGATGCAGACCGCCCGGCTGCTGGAGCCGCGGCCGCGAAACCTGGGCGCCAAGCTGATCGAGATGGTTCGCGCCGTGCAGCTGGAAAGCCGGCTGACCAAGGACGAGATCCTCGCCCTCTACCTGACGCTGGCGCCCTACGGCGGCAATCTGGAGGGGGTGCGCGGCGCCAGCCTCTCCTATTTCGGCCACGAACCGTCCAGCCTGACCGACGGCGAGCAGGCCTTGCTGATCGCCCTGCCCCAGGCCCCCGAAGGCCGTCGCCCAGACCGCCGGCCCGAGGCCGCGCGCGAGGCCCGCCGCGCGGTGCTGGACAAGATGGTGCGCGCGGGCGTGCTGAGCACCATGGCCGCCGTCG
>JASGDR010000204.1:0-7541 GCA_047607095.1 Caulobacter sp. | reverse complement strand
GTGCCGGTGGAGGCCGGCAGGGTGGCCGAGAACACCGGGTCGTCCACGGTCACGAACACCTGGCCGACGTTCGACGTGCCGCCGGCGTTGGTGGCGACCCAGTTGAAGGTGTCGGTGCCGCGGAAGCCGTCCGGCGGGGTGTAGCTCATCAGGCCCGCGCTATCGACGCTGACCGTGCCGCTGTAGGACGAGCCGCCGACCTGGTAGCCCGTCGGGCTTTCGGTGGCGTGGGGGGCCGCGCTGAAGGTCGTCGCCGTGGCCGAACCGCTGTTGTAGCCCACGCCGGTGATGGAGAAGGAGGAGGCCACCGGGGCCGGGGGCAGGCTGACCGTCAGGTTCGCCGTGGTGTTGGCGTTGTAGGAACCCGCGCCCAGCGAGCTGTCGGTGACGTTGACGGTGACCGTGAAGACGCCGTTGACCGCCGGCGTGCCGCTGATGACGCCGCCGCCGGCGTCGGTCAGGCCCGAAGGCAGGCCGCTGATGCTGTTGACGGTGTAGGTGGCCCGGCCGCCCGAGAAGGTCACGGGGTCGCCGCCCGAATTGTAGACGCGTTCGACCGTGCCCGTGCTGGACGGCAGGGTCAGGGTGATCGTCGGATTGCCGATCGTGACGGTGACCGTGGCCGGCGCCGAGGCGCCGCCGGCGTTGGTCGCCGTGTAGGTGAAGCTGTCGTTGGCGTTGCGATAGCCGACGGGCGGCGTGTAGGTCACGATCCCGCTGGAATTGACGCTGACGCTGCCGCCCTGGGCGGTCGTCGCCGAACCCACCGCATAGCTGGTCGCCGGGTCGCCCCCCGTGAGGTAGAGCGACACGTCGATGTTCGTCGTCAGGTTCGAGCCGTCGTTATAGGCGACGATCGAGCCGTAGGTCTGCGAACTCCCGATCGGCGCCGCGACGTAGGTGTATTGGTTGGCCACGGCCGTGGGGCTGGTGCCGCCCACCGTGGTGACGCGCACATTGAGCGTGCCCGACGAACCCGCCGGCGAGGTCGCCGTGATCTGGGTGGCGCTGTTGATCGTGTAGCCGGTCGCCGACGTGGCCCCGAAGACCACATTGGTGGCGCCCGACAGGTTCGTGCCGGTGATCACCACCGTCTGGTTGCCGTTGGTCGAGCCGGCGTTCGGCGACACGGCCGTCACGGTCGGGGCCGAGACGTAGGTGAACTGGTCGTTGGAGCTGGTGGCGCTGGTGCCGCCCGGCGTGGTCACCGTGACGTCGTAGGTGCCCGCCGAATTGGCCGGCGAGGTGGCGGTGATCTGGGTGTTGCTGTTGATGGTGTAGGTGGCGCTGGACGCGCCGAACTTCACCGCGCCCGTCGTCGGCGCCGCCGAGAAGCCCGAGCCGCTGATGACGACCGTCGTGCCGCCGCCCGTCGGACCCGCCGTCGGGCTAACCGCGTTGATGGTCGGCGCGGCGACGTAGGTGTAGTAGTCGGCCGAGCTGGTGGCGCTGGTGCCGCCCACCGTGGTCACGCGCACGTCGACCGTGCCGGCCGAGCCGGCCGGAGCCGTCGCCGTGATCTGGGTGGCGCCGTTGACGGTGTAGCCCGTCGCGGCCGTGCCGCCGAAGGTCACCGCGGTGGCGTTCAGCAGGTTCGTGCCGGTGATGATCACCGTCGTGGTCCCGCCCGTCGGACCGGCGGACGGCGAGACGGCCGTCACCGTCGGCGGCGCGACATAGGTGAACTGGTCGCTCGTGCTCGCGGCGCTGGTGCCGTTCGGGTTGGTGACCGTGACGTTGTACGTCCCCGCCGTCTGGGCCGGAGAGGTCGCCGTGATCTGGGTGTTGCTGTTGATGGTGTAGGTGGCGGTCGCCGCGCCGAACAGCACCGCGCCGGTGGCGTTCGCCGTCGAGAAGCCGCTGCCGGTGATGACGACGGTCGTGCCGCCGGCCGTCGGGCCCGAGGTCGGCGAGATCGACGTCACCGTCGGCAGGGCCGAGATGGTCAGGGTCGCCTGGGCCGAGCCGGTGTAGGCCGTGTTCGAGCTGTCGGTGGCCGTGACGGTGACCGTGGCCGTGGTCGCCGCGGTCGGCGTCCCGGAGATCACGCCCGAGGTGTTCATCGACAGGCCCGAGGGCAGACCCGTGGCCGAGAAGTTGGAGTACGGACCCGTGCCGCCGGACATGGTCACGGCCGCCGCGCCGGTGTTGTAGGCGACGCCGACATTGCCGGTGGACGACGGCAGGGTGACGCTGAACGTCGGGTTGCCGATCGGCACCGTCACCGTGGAGGAGGTCGAGGTGCCCTGACCGTTGGTGGCGGTGTAGGTGAAGGTGTCGTTGCCGCGCGCGTTGGCCGCCGGGGTGTAGGTGGCGACGCCCGCGCTGGTGACGCTGACCGTGCCGCTCTTGGTGGTCGGCGAGACGACCGCGTAGTTGGTCGGGTTGCCCGAGACGTGGCTGCTCAGGGTGATGGTGGACGCGCCGCTGCCGTAGTTCACCGAGCTGGCCGTGAAGCTCTCGGTGGTCGGCGGGATGTTCAGCGTGACGGGAATGATGATCTTGTCGTTGGCGTTACACGCAGAAGAGCCTGTCCAGGACAGGCAGGTGTAGACCGTGATGGTGTCGCTGGCGCCCGCGCCTATCGCGATGGAACTGAGCGTGACGCTGAAGGTGTTGTCGGAGGCGCTGCCTGTCGTGGCCGTGCCTATGAACGAGTACGTCCCGTATGTGGCGTTGCCCGTGCCGACCGAGACGGTCGTGGCCAGGCGGTCGCCCTCCAGCTGGTTCCAGCCGATGCCGTAGTAGTTGTTTACGTTCTCGCCCTGGAAGTGGATGCCCGCGTAGCCGTTGGCCGTGGGGGTGGGGTCGCACTGCTTGGCGTCGAACGTGATCGTCTGGCCGATCGACGTGAACACCAGGGCGCCGGTCGTGCAGTCGGCCGCCGCCGACGTGGCCGCGCCGAGGCTGGCCGCCAGCAGAACCGTCATGAAGACAAGGGGCGCTACGAGCAGTTTTCCGAAACGCTTCGCGAACATTGAAAGGACGCTGACGAAAATCGCGGCCGAACGGTCGGCGCGCATCATGCTGACGCTTTGCAAAGCAGCCCCCAAACGCGTCGCCCCCGCGACGCACAATCCATACGCGTTTCGCGGCCAAAACGCAGAGCCGCCCCTCCTCAACGCTAGATCGAAATAATTGCCCTCTCCAGTGCATTTCTGCACATATTTCAAAAAATTCGCATCCTTTGGTTGCTGGACGCCCGTTTGCCGACGGGCGTGACAAAAACCGAGATCTCGGTTTTTCGCTTTACAGTTGATTTTTTCCCGGGCCATCTTCGGCCCGGGCGCGCAATCCCAGCGCGTCTATCCCGGGGGAGGGGCCATGGCAGAATTCTTCATGGGCCAAGTCATGATGACTGGCTACAACTTCGCGCAGAAGTATTTCGCCTTCTGCAACGGGCAGCTCTTGCCCATTCAACAGAATACGGCGCTCTTTTCGTTGCTGGGCACCTATTACGGCGGCAACGGGGTCAGCAACTTCGCCCTGCCCGACCTGCGCGGCCGCGCGGCCGTCGGCTACGGCAGCTCGGTGGACCCGTCCTGGCAGCCCTCGCCCTATCCGCTGGGCATGGTGACCGGCACCGAGAACGTGACCCTGCTGATCACCGAACTGCCGGCGCACACCCACAACATGACCGCCACCACCCAGCTCGGCGCCGGGCGCAGCGCGGCCGGCGGCCTGTTCGCGACCTCGGACAACAGCGCCAAGATGCTCTATGGGCCGACCACGACGGGCATCACCCCGCTGAACGTGGCGACCATCGGCTATGCGGGCAGCACCCAGCCGCACAGCAACCTGCAGCCCTACGAGGCCGTCACCTTCGTGATCGCCCTGTCGGGCATCTATCCCTCGCGCAACTGATCAGCCGCCAGAACGGAGTTCCAAGATGAGCCAGCCGTATGTCGGCGAAATCCGCGCGTTCGGTTTTCCGCGCATTCCCACGGGATGGTTCCCGTGCGACGGCCGCCTGCTGTCGATCGCGGACTACCAGACCCTCTACACCCTGCTGGGCACCACCTTCGGCGGTGACGGCATAACCACCTTCGGCGTTCCGGACCTTCGCGGCCGGCGCCCCGTCCACTGGGGCACCATGCTGGGCGGCAGCACCTACACGCTGGGCCAGAAGGCCGGGACGGAAGAGGTGACGCTGCTCCTCGCCCAGATCCCGCAGCACAACCACTACATGGCCGCCTTCGCCGCCACCGCCACCGCCATCACGCCCGGCCCCACGGTGGGCGTCGGCACGATCGGCAACGACACCCTGTACCTGCCGGAAACCACCGGCGCGACGGCGGTGGTCATGGACACCGAGGCGGTCGGTTTCACGGGCGGCAGCCAGCCGCACGAGAACTGCGCCCCGACCCTGACCGTGTCGATCTGCATTTCCGCCTTTGGCGTCTTCCCGTCGCAGAACTGAGCTGGAGATCCAACCATGAGCGAACCCTTCATCGGCGAGATCCAGCTCTTCGCCTTCAGCTACGCCCCCTATCAGTGGGCGTCCTGCAACGGCGCGACGCTGCTGATCCAGCAGAACAGCACGCTGTTCGCCCTGCTGGGCACCGCCTATGGCGGCAACGGCAGCACCAACTACCAGCTGCCCAACCTGATGAACCGCGGCATCTGCAACCAGGGCTCCGGCCTCGGTCTGACGCCGCGGGTGATCGGCGAGAACTTCGGCGCGTCGAGCGTCAGCCTGACGACCGACACGATCCCGGCGCACACGCACAGCTTCCAGACCTACAGCGGCGGCAGCGCCACGCGGGCGGCGGCGCCGACCGCCGGCGCGGCGATCTCGCAAGGCACGACCAAGGTGTTCCTGTCGGGCCAGACGCCGAACACCACCCTGTCGCCGAACACCATCACGCAGACCGGCGGCGGCCAGCCGCACAACAACCTCTCGCCGCTTCTGGCGCTGAACTGGTCGATCGCGCTCTATGGCGTCTTCCCCAGCTTCAACTGACCTGGCGGCGCCGGCGGCGGGACCCTTCCCGCCGCCGGGCTTCGCCCCCGCGAACTGGCGAGCGAAGGGCCTGTCCCTTCGCTCGATCCGTTTCGAGGACGCGTTCTTCCTGCGCGACCTCTATGCCGACCTGCGGGCGGAGGAACTGGCGGCCGTCGACTGGCTTCCGGCTCAGAAGCGCGCCTTCACCGACAGCCAGTACGACCTGCAGGACGCCCATTTCGGCCGCGCCCACCCGCACGCCTGGCGCCTGATCGTCGAGCGGCGCGGCAAGCCCGTCGGCCGGCTCTATCTGGACGACGCGGCCGAGGGCCTGCTGGTCGTCGATATCGGCCTGCTGGCGCCGGCGCGCGGCAAGGGGATCGGCGCGGACCTGCTGAAGGCCGCCCAGGCCCACGCCCGCCGCCAGGGCCTGCCCGGCGTCTGGCTGCACGTGCTCAAGGACAACCTCCGCGCCCGGAGCCTCTACGAACGCCTGGGCTTTGCGACCACCGGCGAGACCCCGACCCACTGGCGGATGGACTGGACGGCTTAGCTCGGATCGACATTCAGGCTGGGGCCTGACCCTCGCCCTTCGACAAGCTGAGGATGAGGATCATTCATAGGCTCGGGCAGCAGAAAAACCTCATCCTGAGCCTGTCGAAACCCGCCCCCGGCGGGCCGCGCAGCGGGGGGACGAGGCCTTCGCCTCGGGCGCCGAACGCCGAGCCGCCCTAGAAGCCGAACTCCGGCTGGGCGGCGCCCGGGTGCTGGGTTTCGGGCAGGTGGCAGGTGAAGGTCGAGCCGGCGCCCGGCTCGCTCTCCAGGGCCACCCAGCCGCCGTGCAGCTCGACCAGCGCCTTGACCAGGGCCAGGCCGAGGCCGGGGCCGCCGCGGTCACGGCCGACGAAGCGGTCGAAGATGTGGGCCTGGACGTGGAACGGCACGCCGCGGCCGGTGTCGCGCACGTGCAGCTTGACCTCGCCCAGGGCCCGCTGGGCCGAGATGGTGACCTTGCCGCCCGGCGGGGTCTGGCGCAGGGCGTTCTCGACCAAGTGGTCGACGGTCTGGTTCAGGCGCTTGGCGTCGCCGCGGATCAGGCCGACGTCCTCGTCGCAGATCACTTCCAGGACCACGCCGCCGATCTCGGCGTCCTTGCCGCCGCGCTCATAGGCGCCCTGCAGCAGGTCGGCGACGCGGATGTCCTCGATCTCCAGCGCCATCTCGCCGGCGTCGATCTGGGCCATGTCGAGCACGTCGTCGATGGAGCGGGCCAGCTGGGTGGCGGCGGCGCGTACGGCGGCCACGTGGCCCTTGCCGCGCTCGTGCAAGCCCTCGGCCCGTTCCAGCAGCTCCGAATAGCCGATGATCGTCGTCAGCGGCGTGCGCAGCTCGTAGGAGACGTTGCCCACGAAGTCGCGCTTCAGCCGCTCGGCCTCGGCCAGGGCCGCCGAGCGGTCGGCCAGGGCGCTTTCCAGATGGCGGGTGTCGGTGACGTCGGCGAAGGCGATCAGGGTCGCGCCGTCGGGCAGCGGCCGGCTCTGATAGACCACGATGCGGCCGTCGGAAGTGCGCACCTCGCCCGAGGTCGGGGCGCGCATCTGCGGATCCGGATCGGCGACCCGGCCCTTCAGCTCGCGCCAGAAGGAAAGGTCGTGCAGGCGGCGCACGCACAGCTCGACCACGCCCTCGAAGTCGCCGGCGGCCTGCAGGGCCAGGGGCGTGACGTTCCAGAAGGTTTCGAAGGCCTCGTTGTGCAGGCGCAGGCGGCCGTCCGAGCCGAACACGGCCACGGCGTCGTTCAGCTTGTCGAGCGTGGCCTGCTGCACCTGGATCAGGGCGTTGTACTGGGCCTTCAGGCGCAGCTCGCCGGTGATGTCGGAATAGAGCAGCAGCATGCCGCCCAGCGGGTGGGGCTGGCGCACGACCTTGAGGGTCCGACCGTCGGGCAGGTCCCACAGCTCGTCGGCCTGGGGACCCAGGTCCTCGTAGCGGGCCAGTTCGGCGGCCTTCCACTTCGCATAGTCGACCGTCTCGGGCAGGCGGCGGCGCTGGCGCAGGCGGTCGAGCACCTCGCCGTGGGTCGGCCGCTCGGCCAGCCAGGCCGGCTCCAGGCCCCAGAGATCGGCGAAGGCGGTGTTGTGGAACGACAGGCGGCGGCTGGCGCTGAAGATCGCCACGCCGTCGGCGATGTGGTTCAGGGTCTCGTCGTGGGCGGCGACGTGGTTCTTCAGCGTCTCGCGGACGTCTTCCACCTCGGTGACGTCGGCGCTGAACACGCCGGCCCCGCCGCCTTCCAGCGGCCTGACGGTGAAGCGGAAGGCGCGGCGGCGGCCGTCGATCGGCGTCCAGCGCACGGTCTCGCGGCGCTCGCCCTTCGCCGCGGCCTCAACGGCCAGGGCGTCGACCGCGCGGTCGAAGGTCTTGCCCTCGCGGGCCGCCTGCTGGGCGTTGACGGCCCCGATGACCCGCAGATAGGCGGCGTTGGCCCAGGTCGGCGCGCCGTCGGCGGCGGCGATCCAGGCCGGCTCGGCCAGGCCGTCGACGAAGGCGGCGAAGCGCGCGGCGCTGGGCAGGCCGGCGTCGCCGGTCTGGGCGG
>JASGDR010000203.1:0-2714 GCA_047607095.1 Caulobacter sp. | reverse complement strand
CTCGACATGGGCGCGGGCGGCGATTTCGGGCACCACCCCGCCGAACGGGGCGTGCTGCTCGAACTGGGTGCCGACGATCGACGACAGCACCCGCACCCGGCCGTCGGCGT
Organism: Caulobacter sp.; assembly: GCA_047607095.1. Taxonomy (GTDB): domain Bacteria; phylum Pseudomonadota; class Alphaproteobacteria; order Caulobacterales; family Caulobacteraceae; genus Caulobacter. The sequence continues at coordinate 2,604 of JASGDR010000203.1, read as the reverse complement.
CCCGGCGCACGACGGACGCGGCGGTCTCGTCGCAGCTGGTCTCCAGACCGAGGATGGTGAGACCCTTGTCCAGGCCCGAGTTCGTAAGGGTTGTCATTCGGTTGCGGGGTTCCCGCCGCTCCTGTAGCAGCGAAGGCAGTTGTTTCGCTTGAGCAGGTAACGTCCCGACCGTGTCCCGGCAACCCATCCGCATCGGCGCGCGCGGCTCCAAGCTGTCGCTGGCCCAGTCCGGCCACATGCAGGCGCGGATCGCCCGCGCGCTCGGCGCGCCGCCGGACGCCGGTCCGGAAGAGATCGCGACCTACGCCCAGCTGATCCCGATCGTCACCAGCGGCGACCGCATCCAGGACCGCCGGCTGATGGAGATCGGCGGCAAGGGGCTGTTCACCAAGGAGATCGAGGAGGCCCTGCTCGACGGCCGCATCGACTGCGCGGTGCACTCGCTGAAGGACATGCCGGCCGTGCTGCCGCCCGGCCTCGTGCTGGCCGCGACGCCCGAGCGCGAGGACGTCCGCGACGCCTTCGTCAGCCGCAAGGCCCAGCGCCTGGAAGACCTGCCCCACGGCGCGCGCCTGGGCACGGCGTCCCTGCGTCGCCAGGCCCAGGCCCTGCACGTGCGGCCCGATCTCGAGATCGTCATGCTGCGCGGAAACGTCGACACGCGCCTGGCCAAGCTGGAGCGCGGCGAGGCCGACGCCATCCTGCTGGCCCAGTCGGGCCTCAACCGCCTGGGTCTCGGCCACATTCCGCAAAGCTGGCTCGACCCCCTTTCCGCGCCGCCGGCCCCGGGCCAGGGCGCCCTGGCCATCGAGAGCCGCGCGGAAGACGCGGGCCTGCCCTGGCTGCGGGCCATCGCCTGCCGCGACACCACCCTGGCCGTGGCCGCCGAGCGCGGCGCCCTCTTCGCCCTGGAAGGTTCGTGCAAGACGGCGGTCGGCGCCCACGCGCGCCTGGACGGCGCCCGCCTTTCCCTGATCGTCGAGGCGCTCAGCCCCGACGGCGTCGTGCGCGTGCGTCGCGAGGGCGAGATCACGCTCGCCGGCGCCGACGACGAGGGCCAGGCCCGGGCGCTGGGCCTGGAGCTGGGCGCGGCCGTCAAGGCCGAGGGCGGCGACGCCATCATCGCGCCGGACGCATGATCGCCGGCGCGCGCCGCGTCTGGATCACCCGCGCCCTTCCCGGCGCCGAGGCCACCGCCGCGCGCCTTTCCGCCCTCGGTTTCGAGCCCCTGGCCGACCCGCTGCTGGAGGTGCGCGACCTGCCGTGGACGGCGGCGCTGACCGGCGTCGGGGCCCTGGCCTTCACCAGCCGCAACGGCGTCGCCGCCTTCGCCCGGGCCAGCGGCGAGCGCGCCCTGCCGGTGTTCGCGGTCGGCGCGGCCACCGCCCACGCCGCCGCCGAGGCCGGCTTTTCCACCATCGAATCGGCGCAGGGCGACGTCGCCGAGCTGGCCGCCCTGATCTCCGCCCGGGCCGTCGGCGGCGCGGTGCTGCATCCGGCGGCCGCCGAACCGGCCGGCGACCTCGTCTCGCCCCTGGCCCGCGCCGGAATCGAGGCGCGGTCGCTCGCCGTCTACGAGACCATCGAACGCGCGCCGGACGCGGCCACGCTGAACGCCCTCGACGACCTGGCCGCCGTGCTGGTGCATTCGCCCAAGGCCGCGCGGATCCTGGCCGCCGTGCTGACGCGCCACCCCGCCCCGGCCCTGCGCGCGCTGTGCCTGTCGCCGGCCGTGGCCGCGCCGCTGGCCGACCTTTCCGCCGACGGACGGCTGGGCCCTGTGGCCGCAGCGCCGCGCCCCAGCGAAACAGCGTTGCTCGACCTGCTCGCCCTCTAAGGCGAAGTTGCACGCAAACCGCGCGTGGGGCACGAATGGACGCATGAACGCCGCGCCCGATCCCGCCGAAATCGCCGCCCCCAGCGACCCGGCCCTCTACGCCAGGAAGCCGCTGCTGGGTCCGATGTTCTGGGCGATGATCGGGCTGTGCATGGTCTGCGTCGGCGCCGGCGTGGCCATCGCCCGTTTCGGGCCGAGCTGGTTCTCCAAGGACGGCGCCGCGGTGGAAACCCTCGTGGCTCCCGCGCCGATCGCCGGCGGCTTCTCGACGTCCTCCTCGTCGCCTCCCGCGGTCGCTCCGGCGCCCGAGGCCCCCGCCCCTTCGGCCGAGATCGGCCGGCTGGAGAACCGTATCGCCCTGCTCGAATCGGGCCAGCAGCGCACCCTCGACGCCGCCGCCGCCGCGCTCGCCGCCGCCGGCCTGGCCGAGGCCTCGCAGGGCGGCGAGCCGTTCGCCGACGCCGTGGCCGGCCTCGAGCGCGTGCTGCCGCCGTCTTCGGAGATCCGCGCCCTCGAACGCCTGGCCCGCACCGGCGCTCCGACCGTCGCCGGCCTCGCCGCCGGCTTCGACGACCTGGCCGGCGCCGTGTCGGTCGCCGCCCACGACCCCGGCCCCGACGCCGGCGCCCTGGCCCGCCTGCGCCACGCCCTGTCGCGCATCGTCACCATCCGCCAGGTCGGCTCGACCACGGGCGACGGACCCGACGCCCTGCTGGCCCGCGCCCAGGCCCGGCTCGACGCCGGCGATGTCGGCGGCGCCCTGCGCG
>JASGDR010000202.1:0-2808 GCA_047607095.1 Caulobacter sp. | reverse complement strand
CGCCGCCCGGGCCGGCGCCCACGGCGCAGGCCGGCGACAGCGTCGAGGCCTGCACCGCGCGCGGCGGCCAGATCGAGACCGTCGGCCGCCGCGGCCTGCCGACCTGCGTCGTGCCCTACGCCGACGCCGGCAAGGCCTGCACCGACGGCGCGCAATGCCAGGGCGGCTGCGTTCTCGAGGGCAATCTGGAAAGCCGCGATGAGCCGGTCACCGGCCAGTGCCGCCGCTCCAACGTGCAGTTCGGCTGCTACGCCAAGGTCGAGAACGGCCGCGCCACGGCGACGATCTGCGTCGACTGACGACACTCGATCGTCGGATCGGTGTCAATTTCCACTTCAAATGGAAAACCCGGCCGCTACGCTCCAGCCTGATTGCGACCGCGCGCAGCTTCGTCACGCCCGGCGCGACGAAGCCTTCGGGAGCGTGATGGTCGATCTGCTAGCCCCCACCAAGGTCGCGCCGCTGGACGCGGACCTGGCCGCCACCCTCGATCATCAAGGCTACCTGCTGTTGCGCGGCGCCGTGCCCGAGGCCTGGCGAGAGCCCATGCGCGCCGCCTTCGACGCCGGCGTTGGACCGCCCGAGCAATGGGCCGTGCCCCGCGCCGCCGGCTGGCGCCACGCCCTGGTGGACCTCGATCCCGTCGTGCAGAGGGCCTGCCGCGCGCCGGCGCTGTTGGGCGCGGTCGCCCGGATGCTGGACGGCCCGTTCTTCTTCAGCCAGGTCGAGGGCCGCGAGCCTCTCCAGGACTGCGGGCACCAGCCCCTGCACCGCGACGGCGCGGGCATGAAGACCGTCTCGGCGATGATCTATCTCGACCCCTACGGCCCCGAAAACGGCGCCACTCGGGTGTTGTCGCGCCATCTCGACGACGGCCGGATGGACGAAAGCCAGACCCTCGTCCTGTCAGGCAAGGCGGGCGACATCCTGGTGTTCGACGCCGACCTGCCGCACGGCGCCACGCTGAACCGTTCGGGAGCACGGCGCCGCTCGCTGCTGCTCAGCTTCATGCACGAAGATCATCGCGACGGCGAAGAGGCCTGCCGCGCGGTGCGCACCGTGCGCATGGACACCAGCGAGGCGTTCGCTCCCTAGAGGTCCTCAGCCCTTGGCCGGACGGCGGCGGCGCGGCACGCGCACGGTCGCTTCGCCGTCCATGACCACGTCCTCGCCGACCAGGGCGGCGCAGGTCAGAGTCACGCGGGCGCTTTCCTGGTCGATGGCCGAAACGGTGATACGGGCCGTCACGACGTCGCCGATGCGCACCGGACGGTGGAAGGCCAGGGTCTGGCTGAGATAGATCGCTCCCGCGCCCGGCAGGATGGTGCCGACCACCGCCGAGCCGAACGAGGCCGACAGCAGGCCGTGGGCGATGCGGCCGCGATAGGCGGTCTTGGCCGCAAAGGCCTCGTCCACGTGCACCGGATTGAAGTCGTCCGACGCCTCGGCGAACAGCTGGATGCGCTCTTCGGTGACGGGGACCTGCTTCTCGGCCGTCATGCCGACGAACAGTTCCTCGAGGATGTAGCCGCCGGTGGGGTGTTGCTCGATCATGACGCGGCGTTAGCACGGGTCGCCCGCGCCGCAAAACCGTTACCGACCTTCAGGTTCGGAAGCGCTGGGCGGCTGGCCGATCAGCCGTGCGCAGAGCGCCTCCGCCCGAACGGCGTCACGATCGGCGATCGCCCGCGCCATTTCACGGTGCAGGGCGACGTCGACCATCTGGTCGTCGGGCGTCTGTTTTTCCATCTGCCAGATCCAGAAGCGGGTGGCGGTGTTCTGCAGGCTGACGACGAAGCGGGCCAGGGTGGGGTTCTGGGTGGCGAAAGCCACGGCGCGGTGAAAGGCCAGATCCATGGCCAGCATGGCCCGGAAGTCTCCGGCCGCGACGGCGTCCTCGGCCCCGTCGAAGGCCGTCAGGATCGCCGGCAGGTCGACCGGCCGATGGTTGCGGGCGGCCAGGCCCGCGGTCCTGGCCTCCAGCATCAGCCGCACCTGGAAGGCGTGCTCGATCTCGGCCACGTCCAGCGGGGCGACGATGGTGCCGACGCGCGGCCGACGCACGACCAGACCCTCGATGGCCAGCCGCCCGAGGGCGTCGCGCACCCCGGCCAAGCCGCCGGCGTAGCGGGCGGCCAGGGCCTTTTCCTCCAGCACCTGCATGGGCGCCAAGTCGCCCAGCAGGATGTCCTGCAGGATCAGTTCGTACAGCCGCGCCTTCTGCAGCCCCGGCGACCAGGCGCCGTGCGGCTCGACGCTGTTGCGCGGCCCCTTCATTTCGGCGCGGGCGGAAGGTTCGTCATGCTTCGCAGTTAAGCCAAAAGCCCCGGACCGTCATTCCCAACGGGCTCTAAAATGTAAGAGACGCCGACGGCGATGCTTGCTTGGAAAGCCGCCGATCCCGTCATTAGTAGACGGCCATGACGGCCCCCTCTCCCACCCATGACCAGATCGCGACGGCCTTCCGGCTGGCTCTGGACGCCGCCGACCGCTGCGCCGGCGCCACCGCGCCCAACCCGCCGGTGGGCTGCGCCGTACTGGCGGCGGACGGGTCGGTGCTGGCGCTCGCCGCCCACGAGGCTGCCGGCATGCCGCACGCCGAGGCGGGAGCCCTGGCCGCCTGCCGCGCGGCCGGGCGGGCGGACGATGTCCATACCCTCGTCGTCACCCTGGAACCGTGCAACCACCACGGCCGCACCCCGCCCTGCGTCGAGGCGATCCTGGCCAGCCCCGCGCGAACGGTCTGGTACGGCGCGACCGACCCACACCGCGCGGCGGCCGGCGGCGCGGCGCGGCTGGCGGCGGCGG
>JASGDR010000201.1:0-8662 GCA_047607095.1 Caulobacter sp. | reverse complement strand
GCCTTGGGCGGAGCCGGCGGCTCGGCGGTCTGGGCCGCGGCGGCGACGACGCCGGCCGTGAGCGCGGCGGCGCCGGCGATCGCGAGGGACTTGAGGACGGGGCGCATGACGATCTCCTTCGAGAGGGGCGGATACGAACTGCGGCCTAGGTTGAAGCCCGTTGTGGCGTGAAAATGTCTGAAGATGTGAACAATGTTACACGAATGAAGCGCTATCCGGGTCGTCGATACGAATCGCTGACAAATCAAACACTTGCGAGTGTTGCCCTCTCGCCGCTCCGAGACTCATTTCGATAATTTCATGTTCGGCGAAGGCCTGCTGACAGGTCCTGTCACGACGAAGGCCCATATCCCCCGTCGTCCGAATGCGGCATGAGGCCCCCGATGAAACGCGTCGCCTTTCTCGCCCTGATCCTGGCCGGCCTGCTGTGGGGCCTCGGCTTCCCGCTGGGCAAGCTGATCCTGCGCGAGACCGACGCGGCCCACATGGTGCTGCTGCGCTTCGCCGTCGCCGCCGTGGTGGCCGCGCCCTTCGCGCTGCGGACGAGGGAGGCGCGGGCCCTGTTCCGCTCGCCGGTGATGCTGCTGTCGGGCGCGCTCTACGGCGTGGCGTTCATGGTGCAGTTCGAGGGGCTGGCCCATGTCAGCGTCACCCTCGCGGCCCTGCTGGTCGGGGCCATGCCGGCCCTGATCGCGGTCTGCGCCAAGGTGATGGGCGAGAAGGTCAGCCGGGCCTCGTGGCTGGGCGTGGGCGCGGCGACCCTGGGCGCGGCCCTGATCGCCGGCAGGCCCGACGGCGCCGGCTCGCCGCTGGGCGTGGCCCTGTCGCTGGGTTCGCTGTTCGTCTTCCTGGCCTGGCTGGTGGTGCTCAAGCGCGTGCCCAAGCCGGCCTCGCCGATGGCCGTGCCGGCCGCCACGGTGATCATCGCCGCCTTCACGGTGCTGCCGATCGCCCTCGCCATGCACGGCGCGCCGAAGCTGGACCTGTCGCCCGTCGCCTGGACCGGCGTGTTGGGCCTGGGCGTGTTGTCGACCCTGCTGGCCACCGCGGCCTGGCAGTTCGGCTCGGCCCGCGTCGGCAGCGCCAGCGCCGGGGTGTTCATCAATATCGAGCCGTTGATGGGCGCCTCGATCGGCGTCCTGCTGTTCGGCGACCACCTGACCCTGGCCCTGGCGGTCGGCGGCCTGATGATCATCGCCGGCAGCTTCGTCACCGTGCTGGGCGAGAAGCACGCCGATCCGGAAAGCCTGCAGGCGGTTCCGGCCCCGGCGCCCTAGCCTACGAACATCGGTAGCCAGAGCGCCGCCACGGCCAGCAGGCACAGCGCGGCGACGCCGATCGCCGCGCCTCCGAGCCAGCCGTTCCGACGCTTGCCGTCCAGCAGCAGGCCGGCGGCCGGGCCGCAGGTCGCCGCCAGCAGCAACGCCGCCCCGGCCCTGGTCGCCACGACGCCCAGACCCAGCACGTCGGGCCGGGCGCTGGTTTCAGGCGTGGTTTCGGCGTCGGCCGGCGCGCGCCGAAGATCCTCGATCAGTCGTCGGGCCTCGTCGGCTTCCGCGTCGGGCGCCCAAAGGCGGAAGCCGCCCATGGCGATGGTCATCAGGTAGTCGTTGGCGCCCCAGTGCTCGTTCTGCAGCAGCACCGGCACGCCCTCGGCCCGCAGCCGCGAGGCGGCGATCTGGGCCTCGGCCAGATCGGCGAAGCGGGCGATCTCGGTCAGGCTCATGGACCTGCCCTCCTCAGCGCGGCTCCGATCCCAGCCGCCAAAGATAGAGGTGACGCGCCGGCGTGCCGACGCGCAAGTCCTTCAGTTCCTTCTGCTCTGCCTCGCTGAGCTTGAACTTGGCGTAGCCGCGCTCGGTCAGGCACTTTTCCAGGGCCGGTTCGGCCTGGTCGCGAACATTGCGCCAGTTGCGGTTCATCCGCATGCGATGGGCCTCGGCATAGGCGTAGGCCGACTGCGCCGCGCCGGTCGCGGAGGGCTCGCGGGCGCCCAGGTCGGGATCGACCGGCATGTCCATGCCGAAGGTCAGATCGACCAGAGCCAGCTTCACCGGCGCCTGGGTCTCGACATAGTGCAGGCATTCGGCCGCGTCGGTGCGGTACTTCAGATAGCTGACGCCGGGCTTGCCCCAGCTTTCCTTGCGGGTGGGGGCCGCCTGGGCCGTGCTCGCCGCGGCGAGGGCCGCCAGCAGCGACAGCGCCTTGCCGACGGCGCGGACCGTTCGCATCCTGGACATTCGGGACGGCCTCCCCTGCCGGCCGGTTGATCGTTCGTCGACCCATGTTACCGTGACCATGAAAGAAGAAAAGAGCGCCGCGTCGCGCTCCATGGGGAGATCGCAGGGTGGAGGTTCATTTGCTCATCGCCGCGGGAAGCGCCGGGCTGCTGCTGGCGCTTCAGGCCGCCGCGCCCCAGGTCGATCCCAAGGCCGCCTCCGATCTCGACGGCGTCACCGTCACCGCCCAGGAAAGGGCCAAGGCCATGCCGCCCTGGGCCGAGCGGGTGCGGGCAGACGGCTGGCCCTATTTCGCCGCCGCCGAGGACGGGGCGGTGCTGATGTTCGCGAAGACCGCAAAGGGCAACGACGGGCTGAAGCCCAGGGGCCAGGTCTGGGTCCGCCACGAGTTCCGCATGCCGCGCACCGAGGCGCAGGCGCCGGACGCGCCGGCCTTCCGCTCGGAGAAGCTGCTGGTCGAGGTGGACTGTGCGGCCGGCCGCTTCCGCAACGCCGCGGCCTTCCGCTACCCGAAGAACAATCTCGAGGGCGCCGAGGATTCCTACCGCTTCGAGCAGGACTGGCAGGCCCCTACCGCCGGCACGCTGGACGCCACCGTGGTCGAGGCGGCCTGCCTGACGCCGTGAGGCGTCAATCGGCAACTGACGCCGTGAGGCGTCAATCGAAGACGGACGCCGTAGGGGCTCAGTCGAGAGCGTTCCTGCAGGCCGCCGCCATGGCCAGGGGGCTCAGCGCCACCGCCGCGGCGCTGTAGGCCAGCAGGAACAGCAGGCCTCCCGTCCACGGCAGGCCGGCGGCCAGGTTGTCGAGCGCTCCGGCTCCGAAGATCACCGGCGGGGCGTAGAGCGGCAGAACGATCACCGCCACCAGCAGGCCGCCGCGACGGCTGCCCAGGGCCAGGCTCGCGCCCAGGCCTCCGAGGAACGAGAAGGCCAGGCCCCCGGCCAGGGCGCAGACCAGCAGCAGCGGCGCGATGGCGGGCGAGGCGCCCAGGACCACGGCGGCGATGGGCGCGGCCAGGGCCAGAGGGGCGCCGGCGGCCAGCCAGTGGGCGAGACATTTCGCCGCGGCGACGGCCTCGAGCGGCGCGGGGCCGAGGGCCAGGAGGTCGAGCGCGCCGTCCTCGAAGTCGCGTTCGAAGAGGCGTTCGAGCGACAGCAGGGCCGACAGGGCCAGGGCCAGCCAGGCGATGCCCGGCGCCAGGGCCGCTAGCCGCTCGGGCGCCCGGCCGGCGGCCAGCGGCAGCAGGGTGACGACGCAGGCGTAGAAGGCCAGGGCCAGCAGGGGGCCGCCGCCCCGGCCCCAGGCGAGCGCCAATTCGCGGCGGAAGAGAACGAGGAAGCCCCTCATCCGCCGATCTCTCCCGCCTTGATTTCGATGTGGACGGCCGGGATCGGCAGCGGATCGTGCACGGCCGCCAGCAGCAGGCCGCCGGCGGCCAGGTGCTCGGCCAGGATCTCGCCGAACAGGGCCCTATGGCCGGCGTCCAGCGGGGCCATGGGCTCGTCGAGCAGCCACAGGGGCCGCGGGCTGGCCAGCAGGCGGGCCAGGGAGACGCGGCGGCGCTGGCCGGCCGACAGGCGGCGGACCTCGAGGTCGAGCAGGCGCGAAAGGTCGAGACGCTCCGCCGCGGCGCGGGCCGAAGCCTCGGTCCCGCCGGTCCACAGAGCCTGGAACAGCAGCTCGTCCCAGGCCGTGCGCGTGGTCTTCAGGCCGTCCTGGTGGCCGGCCAGGTGCAGGCCTTCGGCGCGGGCGGTCTCCGCCTCCAGCGGGGCGCCGTCGGCGCCCTCGAAAGCGATGGTTCCGGCCTGCGGGCGAAGCAGTCCGGCGACGGCCCGCAGCAGGCTCGTCTTACCCGCTCCGTTGCGGCCCAGAAGGGCGGCGGCCCGGCCGCTTTCCAGCGCCAGATCGAGCCCCGAAAACAGGGTCCGCTCGCCTCGCGAGAGGCTCAAACCCTTTATGCGAACGGCTCTCATCATTGGAAGTCCATGCGCCGCGCATGGACGTTGTGGGTAACCGGCGCTAAGAAGCGCTCGGCCGTCACCCTCCGCTTTGGATGGGGCGTACGCGGCGCGAGGATGGACGCTGTGGGTCCCCCTCGATCGCGCGATCCCGGGAGTGGTTTTCCGGCGGCCGTGAACAGAGAAGGGATCCATTCCAAATGGCGTCTGTCGACAGCCTCAAAACCCGCCGCGAACTCGTCGTCGGCGGTAAGACCTACGTCTATTACAGCCTTCGCGCCGCCGAGGAAGCCGGTCTGGCCGGCACGGGCTCGCTGCCCGTCTCGATGAAGGTGCTGCTGGAAAACCTGCTGCGCTACGAAGACGGCGTCTCGGTCAACGAAGCCGACCTGAAGGCCGTCGCCAACTGGCTGGAAAACAAGGGCTCGGTCGAGCACGAAATCAGCTTCCGCCCGGCCCGCGTGCTGATGCAGGACTTCACCGGCGTTCCGGCCGTCGTCGACCTGGCCGCCATGCGCGACGCCATGGTCGCCCTGGGCGCCGATCCGGCCAAGATCAACCCGCTGAACCCCGTCGACCTGGTCATCGACCACTCGGTGATGGTCGACAACTTCGGCGACGCCAAGGCCTACGACGCCAACGTGAAGCGCGAATACGAGCGCAACATCGAGCGCTACCGCTTCCTGCGCTGGGGCTCGTCGGCCTTCAACAACTTCCGCGTCGTGCCCCCCGGCACCGGCATTTGTCACCAAGTGAACCTTGAGTACCTTGCCCAGACCGTCTGGACCGCCCTGGTCGACGGCGCCGAAGTCGCCTACCCCGACACCGTCGTCGGCACCGACAGCCACACCACGATGGTCAACGGCCTGTCGGTTCTGGGCTGGGGCGTCGGCGGCATCGAAGCCGAAGCCGCCATGCTCGGCCAGCCGATCCCGATGCTGATCCCGGAAGTCATCGGCTTCAAGCTGACCGGCGCCATGCCGGAAGGCGCGACGGCCACCGACCTGGTGCTGACCGTCACCCAGATGCTGCGCAAGAAGGGCGTGGTCGGCAAGTTCGTCGAATTCTACGGCGACGCCCTGGCCAACCTGACCCTGGAAGACCAGGCGACGATCGCCAACATGGCTCCGGAATACGGCGCCACCTGCGGCTTCTTCCCGATCTCGGCCGCCACCGTCGCCTTCCTGAAGGGCACCGGCCGCGACGCCGATCGCGTCGCCCTGGTGGAAGCCTACGCCAAGGAACAGGGCCTGTGGTGGGAGCCCGGCGTCGCTGAGCCGACCTTCACCGACAGCCTGGAACTCGACCTGTCGGCCGTCCTGCCGTCGCTGGCCGGTCCGAAGCGTCCGCAGGACCGCGTGCTGCTGGCCGACGCCGCCTCGAAGTTCGCCGAGTCGCTGGCCGGTGAGTTCGGCAAGGCCGAAGCCCCCGAGTTCCGCGCTCCGGTCGAAGGCGAAGACTTCGACGTCGGTCACGGCGACGTGGTGATCGCCGCCATCACCTCGTGCACCAACACCTCGAACCCCTCGGTCCTGATCGCCGCCGGCCTGCTGGCCAAGAACGCGGTCGCCAAGGGCCTGAAGGCCAAGCCGTGGGTGAAGACCTCGCTGGCCCCCGGCTCGCAGGTCGTCACCGACTACCTGGCCAAGGCCGGTCTGCAGAAGCACCTCGACGCCCTGGGCTTCAACCTCGTGGGCTACGGCTGCACCACCTGCATCGGCAACTCGGGCCCGCTGCCGGAAGCCATCAGCAAGACGATCAATGACAACGACCTGGTCGCCTGCTCGGTGCTGTCTGGCAACCGTAACTTCGAAGGCCGCGTGAACCCGGACGTCCGCGCCAACTACCTGGCCTCGCCGCCGCTGGTGGTGGCCTACGCCCTGGCCGGCTCGCTGAAGATCGACCTGAACACCCAGCCGATCGGCAAGGACAAGAAGGGCAACGACGTCTTCCTGAAGGACATCTGGCCCTCGAACGAAGACATCGCCGCCCTGCAGCGCAAGTCGATCAACGAGAAGATGTTCGCCAGCCGCTACGGCGACGTCTTCAAGGGCGACAAGAACTGGCAAGGCATCAAGGTCACCGGCGGCCAGACCTACGCCTGGGAAGGCGAGTCGACCTACGTCCAGAACCCGCCCTACTTCCCGAACATGTCGATGACCCCCTCGCCGGTCACCGACATCGTGGAAGCCCGTGTCCTGGCCGTGTTCGGCGACTCGATCACCACCGACCACATCAGCCCGGCCGGTTCGATCAAGACCTCCAGCCCGGCCGGTCAGTACCTGGTCAACCACGGCGTCGAGCCGATCGACTTCAACGGCTACGGCGCCCGCCGCGGCAACCACGAAGTCATGATGCGCGGCACCTTCGCCAACATCCGCATCCGCAACAAGATCACCCCGGAGATCGAAGGCGGCGTGACCAAGCACTTCCCCTCGGGCGAAGTGATGCCGATCTACGACGCGGCCATGAAGTACCAGGCCGAAGGCCGTCCGGCCGTCGTGTTCGCCGGCAAGGAATACGGCACCGGTTCGTCGCGTGACTGGGCCGCCAAGGGCACCAAGCTCCTGGGCGTCCGCGCGGTGATCACCGAAAGCTTCGAGCGTATCCACCGCTCGAACCTGGTCGGCATGGGCGTGCTGCCGCTGCAGTTCATCGCCGACGGCTGGCAGAAGCTGGAGCTGACCGGTGAAGAGCTGGTCTCGATCCGCGGCCTGCAGGACCTGGCCCCGCGCAAGCAGCTGATCGTCGAGCTCTACCGCCCGACCGACGGCCGCATCGCGCGCTTCCCGGTGCGCTGCCGCATCGATACGCCGACCGAACTTGAGTACTTCAAGAACGGCGGCGTCCTGAACTACGTGCTGCGCAACCTGGCCAAGGCCGACTGAGCAGCGCCGTCGCAAGACGCTGAATAACGAGGCGGCCGGCCCTTCTGGGGCCGGCCGTTTTCGTTTGTGGGTTGATCGCGAGGCCCCCGACATCGCTGTCGTGTGGATTTAGCGGCGTCGAAGCGGCCTTTTCACGGCCTCGTGAGCGGCGACGCAGCGGTTTCTTGGCTTAAGTGCGCCGCACATGCGTACGGCCTTGATCTCTGTTGTCTCCCTCGCCCTGACGAGCCTCGTCGCCGCCCCGGCCGCGGCCAAGTCTCCCGTGCTGGTCGAGCTGTTCACCGCCCAGGGCTGTTCGTCGTGCGGCAAGGCCAACCAGGCCGCCGCCGATCTCGCCGAGCGCGAGGACGTCCTGGCCCTGACCTATTCGGTCGACTACTGGGACTATCTCGGCTGGAAGGACACCTTCGCCAAGCCGGCCTTCGTCGAGCGCCAGCGCATCTACGCCAAGGCCTTCGCCCTGCGCGACGTGCCCACGCCCCAGGTGGTGGTGGCCGGCAAGGTGCAGGCCTCGGGCGCCAAGGCCGAGACCGTCGACAAGCTGATCGAGACCACCCGCCTGCCGCCGGCGCCGGACATGGAGTTCGTCGGAACCGGTCGCGTGGCCGTCGGCTCGGGTTCCGTGCCGCGCGGCGGCGCCGAGGTCTGGCTGGTGCGCTTCGATCCGCGCAAGCAGGAGATCGCCGTCAAGCGCGGCGACAACCGCGGCCAGACGATCGTTCACCGCAACGTGGTGCGCGAGCTGGTCAAGCTGGGCGCCTGGACGGGCCGCCCGAAGATGTACCGCCTGCCCGAGGGCCACGACGACGAGCTGCAGACGGCGATCATCGTCCAGGGCGTCAAGGGCGGCCGGGTGCTGGGCGTGCTGCCGCCGGGCGGCAAGAGCCGCTGAGGCGCCTCAGTAGCCCTTCTGGGGCGTCCAGCCGGCCAGGCTCAGCATATATTCGCCGAGAGCCCGCTCGGGTCCGCTCTTGGGCGACCAGCGGTTGACGTAGCGATAGGTCCCGCCGTCGGCCGATTCCAGGATCCATTGCGATCCGTCCGTGCCCAAGGGGCAGTCGGCGGGGCGCAGCTTGAGGTGCGAGGCTTCCCGCAACAGCGCCTCGAAGCGCTCCTGCTCGTCCTCGGTCAGCACCTTGTGGACGACCCCGCCGGCGTCTTCCTCCGGCAGGCCCGGGTCGTAGCCGCCGGCGCCGGACAGGCGCGTGGCGGTCAGCTCGGTCTCGCCGCCCGGCCGGAAGCTCAGGCGCACGATCATCGGCTTGTGGAAGGTGGGGATGAAGGTCAGCCGATAGGCGCGGACGCCCGGGGGGTGCGGCTGGCGCGAGAAGGCGTAGAGCGAGGGCTCGTCGGCGGCCATCAGGATGCGCGGATACCACTCGGCCTCGACGTCGCTGATCACAGGCTGGCGTCCCATGGGCAGGCAGAAGACCGACGGCTTGCGGAATTCGGCCGGGAAGTAGCCGGCGACGCGGGCGGGGTCCGGCGCGGCGGCGACCAGCAGCACCAGGGCCAGCAGGCCCAGGACGCCCGTCATGACGAAACCCATGCCCCTATCCATTGGCGATACCTC
>JASGDR010000200.1:0-6558 GCA_047607095.1 Caulobacter sp. | reverse complement strand
GTTCGGGCCGGTCCTTGGCGTCATGAGCTTCACGGGCGAGGACGAGGCCTTCGCCCTGGCCAACGACACCGTCTATGGCCTGGCCGCGGGCCATTGGACCAGCGACATCAAACGCGGGTTGAAGGGCGCGCGGAAGCTGAAGGCCGGGCTCGTCTGGGTCAACGGCTGGGACGCCTGCGACATCACCATGCCGTTCGGGGGCTTCAAGCAGTCGGGTTTTGGCCGCGACCGCAGCCTACATGCGTTGCACAAGTACGCCGACCTGAAGTCGGTGTCCGTGACGCTGAGGTAGCCCAGATGACCGCCCTGAACCTTGTCGAAACCGCCGCCCTGATCGACGGCCTGTGGATCGAAGGCGACGCGACCTTCGCCGTCACCAACCCGGCCGACGGCGAGACGATCGCCGATGTGGCCGACCTGGGCGCGGCCGAGACGAAGGTGGCCATCGAGGCGGCGCACCGGGCCTTTCCGGGCTGGGCGGCCAGGACGGCCAAGGAGCGGGGCGCGATCCTGCGTCGGTGGAGCGACCTGATGCTCGCCCACGCCGACGACCTGGCCCGGCTGATGACGGCCGAGCAGGGCAAGCCGCTGGCGGAGTCGAAGGGCGAGGTGGCCTACGGCGCGTCGTTCATCGACTGGTTCGCCGAGGAGGCCAAGCGCGGCTACGGCCACACCATCCCGACGCCCGATCCCAAGAAGCGTCTGGCCTCGATCAAGCAGCCGATCGGGGTGTGCGCGGCCATCGCGCCCTGGAACTTTCCGATCGCCATGATCACCCGCAAGGTCGGTCCCGCCCTGGCGGCCGGCTGCACCGTGGTGGTCAAGCCGGCGGCCGAGACGCCGCTGTGCGCCCTGGCCATCGCGCGTCTGGCCGTCGAGGCGGGCGTGCCGGCCGGCGTGCTCAACATCGTCACCGGCACGGACGCGTCGGCCATCGGCAAGGCGCTGTGCGACGACGGCCGGGTGCGCAAGCTGTCGTTCACCGGCTCGACCCCGGTGGGCAAGGTGCTCTACGGCCAGTGCGCCGGCACGATGAAGAAGCTCAGCCTCGAGCTGGGCGGCAACGCGCCCTTCATCGTCTTCGACGACGCCGATCTGGAAGCCGCCGTCGACGGCGCGATCGCCAGCAAGTACCGCAACACCGGCCAGACCTGCGTCTGCGCCAACCGCCTGATCGTGCAGGCCGGCATCCACGACGCCTTCGTGGCGCGCCTGACCGAGAAGGTCGCGGCGATGAAGGTGGGGCCGGGCGCGGGCGAAGGCGTGGTGATCGGCCCGCTGATCAACGAGAAGGCCATCGTCAAGGTCGAGAACCTGGTGCAGGAGGCCGTCGCGGCCGGCGCCCGGGTCGAGGTCGGCGGCGAGCGCCACGCGATGGGCGGCCTGTTCTATCAGCCGACCGTGCTGTCGGGCGCGACGCCGGACATGCGCCTGTTCAACGAGGAGATCTTCGGACCGGTCGCGCCGATCGTGAAGTTCCACACCGAGGACGAGGCGGTCACCTTGGCCAACGCCACGCCGTTCGGCCTGGCGGCCTATTTCTACAGCCGCGACGTCGGCCGCTGCTGGCGCGTGGCCGAGGCCATCGAGGCCGGCATGGTCGGGATCAACGAAGGCCTGATCTCGACCGAGGTCGCGCCGTTCGGCGGGGTCAAGGAGTCGGGCCTGGGCCGCGAGGGGGCGTCCGAGGGCCTCGATGAGTATTTCGAGACCAAGTACCTGTGCTTCGGCGGGGTGGCATGATCGCCGAACTCTCCCGCCCCTCGACCCTCGCCGACCTGATCGCCGCCGAGCGCGCGCGGTTCCTGGCCGAGCATCCGCGCGGCGTCGCCATGGCCAAGGCGGCCGCGGCGGTGTGGCGGGGCGGGGTTCCGATGCACTGGATGGGCGACTGGGCCTGCCCGTCGCCCATCTTCGCCGCCCAGGGCGTGGGCGCGCAGATCACCGACGTCGACGGCAGGCTGTATGACGACTTCTGCCTGGGCGACACGCCGTCGATGTTCGGCCACGGCGACGCTTCGGTGGCGGCGGCCGTCGCCGACCAGGCCAGGCGCGGGGCGGGGTTCATGCTGCCCACCGCCTCGGCGGTGATCGTCGGCAAGCTCTTGGCCGAGCGGTTCGGCCTGCCGCTGTGGCAGGCGGCGACCACGGCCAGCGACGCCAACCGCGCGGCCGTGCGCTGGGCGCGGGCGGTGACGCGGCGGCCGGTCGTGCTGGTGTTCGACGGCTGCTACCACGGCATGGTCGAGGACGCCTTCGTCGTGCTGAAGGACGGCGCGCCCACGATGAAGCCAGGCCTGCTGGGCCAGGTGCAGGACCTGACGGCGACGACCCGCGTCGTACCGTTCAACGACCTGGCGGCGCTGGAAGCGGCCCTGGCCCCCGGCGACGTCGCCGCCGTGCTGGCCGAGCCGGTGATGACCAACTGCGGGATGATCCTGCCCGATCCCGGCTTCCACGACGCCCTGCGCCGGCTGACGCGGGAGGCCGGGACGCTGCTGGTCATCGACGAGACCCATACGATCTCGACCGGTCCCGGCGGCTACACCCGGGCGCATGGGCTGGAGCCCGACGTCTTCGTGCTGGGCAAGGCCGTGGCCGGCGGCGTGCCGGCCGCCGTCTGGGGCGTGACCGCCGAGCTCTCGGCGCGGATGGACGAGGCGCTGGCTCGGACAGGTCCGGGCCAGTCGGGGATCGGCACGACGCTGTCGGGCAACGCCCTGGCCATGGCGGCGATGCGCGCCATGCTGTCGGAGGTGATGACCGACGCGGCCTACGCCCGGATGCTGGCCGGGGCCGAGCGCTTGGTGGCGGGGCTGAGCGGCGTGATCGCCGCGCGCGGCCTGCCGTGGTCGGTCGTGCATGTGGGCGCGCGGGTGGAGCTGGTTTCCGCCGCCCCGCCGCCGCGCGACGCCGCCGCGATGCGGAAAGTTCTGGACCAGGATGCGGTGGAAGCGCTGCATCTGTGGCTGATCAACCGAGGGGCGCTGATCGCGCCCTTCCACAACATGATGCTGGTCTCGCCCGTCACCGAAGACGCGGCGATAGACCGGCTGGTCGCGGCGGTGGATGCGTTCGCCGCGGCCGTGGGGGAGTTTCGCCAATGACCGCCGTCGCCGATCCGCAGGAATGCCGCGACTTCCTGGCCGCCCATCCGCAGGTGAAGTTCGTCGAGGTGTTCTTCACCTCGATGACCGGGGTGCCGCGCGGCAAGCGCCTGCGGGTGCACGAACTGCAGGCGATCTATGACTACGGCCGGTTCCTGCCGGGCTCGATCCTGGTGGTCGACACCGTCGGCGCCGACTGCGAGGACACGGGCCTTGTCTGGGAAGACGGCGACGCCGACCGCCGGGCGCGGCCCGTGCCGGGAACCCTGACCCTGGCCCCGTGGCTGGGACCCGACGTCGCCCAGGTGATGCTGTCGCTGTACGAGCTGGACGGGACGCCCAACGATCTGGACCCGCGCCACGTGCTGCAACGGGTGCTCGACCGCTACGCCGCCGACGGCCTGACGCCGGTCGCCGCCTGCGAGCTGGAATATTATCTCGTCGACATCGAGCGCGGCCCGAACGGCGAGCTTCTGCCGGCCAAGTCGGTGCTGACCGGCCAGCGGCCGACGGGCGTCCAGGTCTACGGCCTGCCGGAGCTGGAGGCCAACGCCCCGTTCCTGCGCGAGCTGTGGGACACCGCTGACGTGATCGGCGTGCCGCTGGAAGGGGCGATCTCGGAATTCGCCCCGGCCCAGGTGGAGCTGACCCTCAAGCACAAGCCCGATGCGCTTCGGGCCGCCGACGACGCGGTGCTCTACAAGCGCGCCGCCAAGGGGGTCGCCCTGCGCCATGGCGTCGAGGCGACCTTCATGGCCAAGCCTTGGGCCGACCGGGCGGGCAACGGCTTCCACGTGCATGTCAGCTTCAACGACGGCGACGGAAACAACCTGTGCGCCGCCGAGGATCCGGAAGGTTCCGACCTGCTCAAGCACGCCATCGGCGGCATGAAGGCGCTGCTGGGCGAGGGCATGGCGATCCTGGCGCCCAACGCCAACAGCTATCGCCGCTTCAAGGCCAACAGCTACGCGCCCGTCGCCCCGACCTGGGGCGTCAACAACCGCACGGTCAGCCTGCGGGTGCCGGCCGGTCCGGCGCCGACGCGGCATGTCGAGCACCGCGTGGCCGGGGCCGACGGCAATCCGTACCTGGTGCTGGCGACGCTGCTGGCGGCCGCCCATTACGGGATCACCAACAGGATCGATCCGGGCCCGGCGGTGGTCGGCGACGGCTACGCGGCCGCGGCCAAGGAGAACGTGCGCCTGCCGTCCAACTGGTTCGCCGCCGTCGACCTCTTCGAGAAGTCCGACGTGCTGGCCGACTATCTGGGCGCGCGGTTCGTGGAGATGTTCGTCTCGGTCAAGCGCACCGAACAGGCGCGGTTCTTCGAGGTGGTCGGGCAGCTCGACTATGACTGGTATCTGCGCAACGCCTGACGGCGGCTGCGGGAAGTAAGGCTTTAGGTTGAACCGGCGGCGGGGAAGGGGCCTCGTCCGCTTCATGCGAACGAAAGAGGGAGTTTCGAGGCCATGAGCACCAACCATTTCAGGGGGGCTTCGCGCCGCTCGCTGCTGACCGCCTTCGGCGCGGCGGCCATCGGCCTGTCGTTCACCGCCTGCGGCGAGAAGCCCAAGCCGTCCGAGGGCGGCGAAGAGGCCAAGCTGAACTTCTACAACTGGGACACCTATATCGGCGAAACGACCCTGGGCGACTTCAAGAAGGCCTCGGGCGTCGACGTGAACATGAGCCTGTTCGCCACCAACGACGAACTGTTCGCCAAGCTGAAGGCGGGCAATCCGGGCTTCGACGTGATCGTGCCGTCCAACGAGTTCGTCACCCGCATGGCCGAGGCCGGCATGCTGGAGCCGCTGGACCACGCCAAGATCCCGAACATCAAGAACATCGATCCGGCCTTCATGAACCCGGACTACGATCCGGGCCGCAAGTTCTCGATGCCCTACACCTGGCTGGTGCTCGGCCTGGGCTATCGCAAGAGCAAGGTGAAGGGCGTTCCCGACAGCTGGAAGTGGGTGTTCGACAGCAACCAGTACGCCGGCAAGATCGCCCTGCTGTCGGAAAGCGCCGACCTGGTGCGCCTGTCGGCCAAGTATCTGGGCCACTCGGTCAACGGCATTCCGGCCGATCTGCTGCCGAAGATCGAGCAGATGCTGATCAAGCAGAAGCCGTTCGTGAAGGCCTTCCACGACGACAACGGCCAGGACCTGCTGCTGTCGGGCGAGGTGGACGTGGTCATCGAGTACAACGGCGACATCGCCCAGGCGATGAAGGACGACGACGACATCGACTTCGTCGTGCCCAAGGAAGGCTCGCTGATCAACTCCGACACCCTTTGCATCCCGAAGGGCGCGCCGCGTCCGAACAACGCGCACAAGTTCATCAACTACCTGCTGGACGCCCAGGCCGGCGCCGAGATCAGCAAGACCATCCTCTATCCGACGCCCAACGCGGCGGCCAAGGCGCTGATGCCGGAGGACTACAAGAACAACCCGGTGATCTTCCCGCCCGCCGACGTGATGTCGAAGTGCGAGTACGGGGCCTTCGAGGGGGCTGAAAAGGCCAGCCTCTACGAGGAGATCATCACCCGCGTGCGGGCGGCTTAAACAGCGTCGGCTCCCTTCCCCCTTGATGGGGGAAGGGCTGGGGATGGGGGTGGCTGCGGCGATTGCCGGCATCCCCGTTCGAGTTCGTCCTGACGCGCTGTCACCCCCAACCCCGACCCTTCCCCCATCAAGGGGGAAGGGGGAGCTCCGGAAAAATGGAACAGAGCTGGAAGAAGGCCAAGGCGGTGTTCGCCGCCGCGCTGGGACCGCCGCTGGTCTGGCTGGTGGTGTTCTTCGTCGCGCCGATGGCGATCGTCTGGGCCTACAGCTTCGGCCACAACGTCGGGCTGACCGAGATCTCGTTCACCGGCACGATCGCCAACTACGCCCGGGCGCTGGAGCCGCTGTACCTGAAGATCTTCGTCAAGTCGGCCTGGGTGGCGGCGCTGACCACGGGGCTGTGCCTAGTGATCGGCTTCCCGGTGGCTCTGGCCATCACCTTCGCCTCGCAGAAGGCCAAGACCTGGCTGCTGCTGCTGGTCATGCTGCCGTTCTGGACGAACCTTCTGATCCGCACCTACGCCCTGATCGCCGTGCTGCGCACCGAGGGCTACATCAACCAGGGCTATGAGTGGATCTGGACCCTGGCCTCGAAGGTCGCGCCGCTGGGGGCGTTCCAGCCGCTGGAGCTGCTGCACAACAATTTCGCGGTGATCCTAGGCCTCGTCTACGTGCACCTGCCGTTCATGGTGCTGCCGCTCTATTCGGCGCTGGATCGCCTCGACAAGTCACTGCTGGAGGCCAGCCTCGACCTGGGCGCCGGGCACCTGCGCACCCTGTTCCGCATCGTCGTGCCCCTGGCCCTGCCGGGCATCGCGTCGGGCGTGCTGATCACCTTCATCCCGGCCCTGGGCGCCTATCTGACGCCCGACCTGCTGGGCGGACCCGAC
>JASGDR010000199.1:0-17898 GCA_047607095.1 Caulobacter sp. | reverse complement strand
GCCCCGGCTCCGCCCTTCAGCGCGTCGGCCGGTCGGATCGGGGTCTTGCCGCGAAGCAGCGTCAGCAGGCGGTCGGTCGTAAGCGCGGTCATGGCGCTTGATAGGCGATGACGGCGGGCCATGGCGCCGAAAATCGCCGGCCGGCGGCTCAGCCGCCCTGGAAGGCCAGGGCGATCAGGCCGGCCACGATGCAGGCCTGGGCGAAGACGATCAGGGCCAGCCAGGCGCCGAACGGCTGCTTGCGGGTCTTGTGGCGCAGCCAGCGCTGGGCCAGCAGCGCGCCGGGCGCGGCGCCCAGGCAGGCCGACAGCAGCAGCACCCGTTCGGGCACGCGCCGGTCGCCCTCGACGGCGGCGGCCTTGTCGTGGGCGAACAGCAGGAAGCAGAAGAGATTGGCCGCCAGCAGGGCCAGGACGACGAAGATCACCGCGCCCCTTCCACGGGAGCGTGCCGCAGCGGCGCGAGGTCGGGATCGACCCAGCCGTGGCGGGCGGCGACGCTGAACAGCCGCTCGCGCGACCAGAACTCCAGCGGCCAGGCCTTGTCGCCCAGCGGCGTCGCCAGCAGAAGGGCGGCGGCCTCGGCGTCGCCCGTTCCGGCCGGCAGGTCGGCGGCGAAGGCGCGGATCGCGGCCAGATAGGCCTGGGTGATGGTTTCGTGATAGCCGCTCGTGTCGTCGTTCACGCCGCCGACGGCTTCGTTGTAGGCGCGGATGATCCCCGGCAGGTCGCGTTCCAGCGCTTCGTCGCGGGTCCGCACGAGGCGCAGGGTGGCCGTCAGGTGGGCCGCGTGGGTCCACTCTTCCTTGGGCAGGCTGCGGTCGAGCAGGCGCTCGGCGAGGCGGGCGACGTCTTCGGCGGTGTAGGCGATCATGGCGACGGGATCCCGGTGGATCCCGTCTGTAGGGGAGGCGGGTAAACCGCTCAAGAGCCGAGGGGGCGTCGCGCGGTATGCTCCCCCTTCAGGGAGAGGATCCTGGTCCTAGCGTCGCACGTCCATCAGCTTGCCGGTCTTGTGCATGTCGAGCAGCTGGGCGTTGGAGATGAAATAGGTCTCGCCGGCGACGTAGTCGGCGGGGCTGGCGTCCCAGGGGACGTCGGACGAGCGGTTGTAGATCTTCTTGCTGGGATGGATGTAGACGCCGTCGCCGTTGACCGCGCTGACCACGGCCGCGCCGTACTGGCAGTCGGGGCATTGGGTGCTGCTGCTGTCCCGCCCGAAATCCATCGTATAGACGTCGTTGACGTGGGGCGCCTGCAGATAGGCGAGGTTGTGCTTGTCGTCGATCGAGGCGCTGACGCCGACCAGCACGATCAGGGCGCCGAGGCAGCCCAGGCCCACCATCCAGCCGCGGCGGTCGATGAACGGGATGGGCGGCTTGGAAAGCCCGGCCTCGAAGGTCCTGGGGTTCAGCAGACGGTCGGCATGGCCGCAGGTCTCGCAGACGGTGTGCCAGGCTTTCCCGGTGGTCCAGCGGAACAGGTACCAGAGGTGTCGGACGGTGTAGCCGAGCACCACGGTGCTGCGCTGCTCCTTGCCGCATTGATTGCAGTGGAAGTCGCCGGCGTTGGCGAAGACGCGCCGCTGGCCGTGATGCCCCCAGGCGATGAACATGGTCGTTCCCCCCGCATGGCCGCTTCGCGCTGTGTCGGCGACCTTTGTCGGGCATGCTAAGACACCGATGTCATCGAATTCAAGCTCTGCGTGCTGCCGTGAAGAATATGCTCGCAATGAGTGTATTTTGCCGCGAAGCGGCTCAAGGCGACCAGCGGGCGGCCATCGCCCGGCGTTCCTCGTCGTCGTAGAAGTGGCGCATCATGCGTGAGCCGTAGATCCGGTCGATCAGCGACGGAGGCGCGACGAAGCTGTCGCGGAAGGCCTTGAAGGCCCAGGCGTAGTCGGCGCCGACCGACGGATCGACATGGACGATCTCGACCCGCGGCCGGTCGGTCAGCCAGCCCAGCGCCCGCTCGCGCAGGTCGGCCGGATCCTCCATGCGCACCACCACCAGCTTCAGGCCCTCGCGCTCGAAGCGCAGGTCGCGGCGGGTTCTGTCGAACGGCGTGGCGAACAGGTCGATCCCGAACGGATCGCAGATGTGGTCGTCGAACCAGGTCAGGGGCGAGCGGCGGAAGAAGTTCTCGACCATCCAGTCGGCGGCGCGGTCCGGCTCGGACAGCACGTCGACCCCGTCGGCCATTGCGATCTCGGGAAACTTGAACAGGTGCGAGACCTGGCGGGCGATCGGGTCGCGGATGCACGAGACGATGCGGAAGCGCTGCGCCGGGTCGGTCATCAGAGCGCGCGTGGCGAAGGCCGCCCGCAGCATCGGCGGCAAGGGTTCGCCCCGGGCCTCGAAGGCGGCGCGCCGCTGCTCGAGGCTCGCCATGCCCAGGAAATGTAGGTGGGTCACGGGATGGGGAGAGACCGCCGAGAAGGCCGAGACCAGGGCCTGCGAACCGGTTCGACTGAACGACAGGACGATGTCGTTGGTCATGCGGGACCTCCCTGTCCTTACCGGTCGTGCGGCGGGCGTCCGGGCCGATGGGAGCGCGCCGCATATGAAAAAGGCCCCTCCGAAGAGGGGCCTTCATCGTCTTAAGCGTAGCTTTGCAGCGGCCGTACTTCCAGGGCCTTGGCCGGGGCCGAGGAGATGGCCTGGGCGGCGGCGAGGGCGCCGGCGCTGGTGGTGTAGTAGGGCACCTTCATCATCAGGGCGGTGCGGCGGATCTCGAAGCTGTCTTCCAGGGCCTGCTTGCCTTCGGTGGTGTTGAACACCAGCTGCACGCCGCCGTTCTTCATCACGTCGACGATGTTGGGGCGGCCTTCCAGCACCTTCTTGACCAGCTCGACCTCGACGCCCTGCTCGGCCAGGTAGCCGCGGGTGCCGACGGTGGAGATCACCTTGAAGCCGGCGGCCTGCAGCAGCTTCACCGGCTCGACGATCCACGGACGGTCGCTTTCCTTGACCGACACGAACGCCGTGCCCGAGGTCGGCAGGCTGACGCCGCCGCCCAGCTGGCTCTTGGCGAAGGCGCGGGCGAAGGCCGGGGCGAGGCTGGTTTCACCCTCGCGGATCCAGTCCAGGCCCATGACCTCGCCGGTCGAGCGCATTTCCGGGCCGAGGATGGTGTCGACGCCGGCGAAGCGGGCGAACGGGAACACCGCTTCCTTGACCGCGATGTGGTCGTAGGGCTCGTCCTTCAGGCCGAATTCGCCGAGCTTGGCGCCGGCCATCAGCTTGGCGGCGATGGCGGCCACGGGCTGGCCGATCGTCTTGGCGACGAAGGGCACGGTGCGCGAGGCGCGCGGATTGACTTCCAGCACGTAGATGCGCGGGGCGTCGGAGTGCGGCTCCTCGATGGCGAACTGCACGTTCATCAGGCCGCGCACGTTGAGGGCGAGAGCCATCTGCACGGTCTGGCGCTTCAGTTCCTCGACCGTTTCCGGCTTCAGCGAGAAGGGCGGCATCGAGCAGGCGCTGTCGCCCGAGTGGACGCCGGCTTCCTCGATGTGCTCCAGCACGCCGGCCACGAACACGCTTTCGCCGTCGCACAGGGCGTCGACGTCCACCTCGGTGGCGCGGCTCAGATAGTGGTCGAGCAGGATCGGGTGTTCGAGCGAGATCTCGCCGGCGCCGGCGATGTAGCGCTCCATGGCCTCGTGATCACGGATGATCTCCATGCCCCGGCCGCCCAGCACGTAGGACGGACGCATCACGAACGGGAAGCCGATCTTCTCGCCTTCGGCGCGCGCCTCGTCCCAGGTGCGGGCGATGGCGTTTTCCGGCTGGGCGATGGAGAGGCCGTTCAGCAGCTGCTGGAAGCGCTCGCGGTCCTCGGCCAAGTCGATGGCGTCGGGGCTGGTGCCCAGGATCGGCACGCCGGCCTCTTCCAGGGCGTGGGCCAGCTTCAGCGGGGTCTGGCCGCCGAACTGCACGATCACGCCGGCCAGCTCGCCCTTGCTCATCTCGACATGCAGCAGCTCCAGCACGTCCTCGGCCGTCAGCGGCTCGAAGTACAGGCGGTCGGAGGTGTCGTAGTCGGTCGAGACGGTCTCGGGGTTGCAGTTGACCATGATCGACTCCACGCCGATCTGGTCGAGCGCGAAGGCGGCGTGGCAGCAGCAGTAGTCGAACTCGATGCCCTGGCCGATCCGGTTGGGACCGCCGCCGAGGATGACGGCCTTCTTGGCGCCCGACGGCTCGCTTTCGCACTCGGGGATCTGGCCCAGAGCGCCGAACTCGTAGGTCGAGTACATGTAGGGCGTCGAGGCCAGGAACTCGCCGGCGCAGCTGTCGATGCGCTTGAAGACCGGGCGGACGTTCAGGGCCTGGCGAGCGGCGCGGACGGCCTTTTCGGACCCGTTGGTCAGCTTGGCCAGGCGGGCGTCGGAGAAGCCCTGGGCCTTGAGGGCGCGGAAGCCTTGCGCGTCCTTGGGCAGGCCGCCGGCGCGGACCAGGCCTTCCTGGCGGACGATTTCGGCGATCTGGCGCAGGAACCACGGCTCATAGCTGCAAGCGGCGTTGACCTCTTCCACGGTCAGGCCGTGACGGAAGGCCTGGGCGATGACGCGCAGGCGGTCCGGGGTCGGCACGCCCAGGGCGCGGACGACGGCGGCCTTGCCGGTGTCGGGATCATCGGCGCCGTGGATCTCGACCTCGTCGAAGCCGGCGAGGCCGGTCTCCAGGCCGCGCAGGGCCTTCTGGACGCTTTCCTTGAAGGTGCGGCCGATGGCCATCACTTCGCCGACCGACTTCATGGCGGTGGTCAGCAGCGGTTCGGAGCCCGGGTACTTCTCGAAGGCGAAGCGCGGGATCTTGGTGACGACATAGTCGATCGACGGCTCGAACGATGCCGGGGTGGCGCCGCCGGTGATGTCGTTCTTCAGTTCGTCCAGCGTGTAGCCGACGGCCAGGCGCGCGGCGACCTTGGCGATCGGGAAGCCGGTGGCCTTCGACGCGAGCGCCGAAGAGCGCGACACGCGCGGGTTCATCTCGATCACGACCATGCGGCCGTCGGCCGGGTTCAGCGCGAACTGGACGTTCGAGCCGCCGGTCTCGACGCCGATCTCGCGCAGCACGGCGATCGAGGCCGCGCGCATCCACTGGTATTCCTTGTCCGTCAGGGTCAGGGCCGGGGCGACGGTGATCGAGTCGCCGGTGTGGACGCCCATCGGGTCGATGTTCTCGATCGAGCAGACGATGATGCAGTTGTCCGCGGTGTCGCGGACCACTTCCATCTCGTATTCCTTCCAGCCCAGCACGCTTTCCTCGACGAGGACCTCGGTGGTGGGCGATAGGTCGAGGCCGCGTTCGACGATCTCGCGGAACTCTTCCATGTTGTAGGCGATGCCGCCGCCGGTGCCGGCCAGGGTGAAGGACGGGCGGATGATCGCCGGCAGGCCGACGAACTCCAGGCCTTCCAGGGCCTCTTCCAGGGTGTGGCAGGCGCGCGAACGCGGGCTCTCGAGGCCCAGCTTGTCCATGGCGTCGCGGAACTTCTGGCGGTCCTCGGCCTTGTCGATGACCTCGGCCTTGGCGCCGATCATCTCGACGCCGAACTTCTTGAGGACGCCGGCTTCCTCGAGAGCGAGGGCGGTGTTCAGCGCGGTCTGGCCGCCCATGGTCGGAAGCAGCGCGTCCGGGCGCTCCTTCTCGATGATCTTGGCGACCATGTCGGGCGTGATCGGCTCGATGTAGGTCGCGTCGGCCACGTCCGGATCGGTCATGATCGTGGCCGGGTTCGAGTTGACCAGGATGATGCGGTAGCCTTCGGCGCGCAGCGCCTTGCAGGCTTGCACGCCCGAATAGTCGAACTCGCAGGCTTGACCGATGACGATCGGCCCGGCGCCGATGATCAGGATCGAGGAGAGGTCGGTACGTTTGGGCATGGCTAACTCGCGCAAAGACACGGTCGCGCACATCCGCGCGCCCGCTGTCGACCATCTTGCAGGTTAAGCCGCCCCTTTAGAGAGGGAGTCAGGCGGGCGCAACCCCAGAGTCGGCGAGTCTGAAAAAGCGCTGTTAGCTGTGCAGCTTAGATGGCGCGCGCGCGGGACGAGCGGCGCGGGCGCGGCCCGGCGATCACCGGGTTGGGAACCCAGTACAGGAAGGCGATCGCGAGATCGGCCGAAGGCGTCTGCGGGCCCGCGATCGCGGTGATGCTCGGTGAAAAAAGAACCCGAACGGCCGGGAGGTCGCTCCGCCGTCTAACGCTTGGCCGCCGGCGCCTTGACCACCGGAACCTCGGCGGGCGACTCCGCCTGGGTCCAGGCCCAGCCGGCGGAGGCGCGGTCGTAGCCCATGCGGAACAGGGTCTTGCGGTTCTCGGCGGCGAAGTCGAGGCCGGAGGTGTCGGCTTCCGCCGCATCCGGGATGGCGCTGTAGAACAGCTGTCCGCCGTTGCGCTGGGCGAAGCCGGCGCTGGCGGCCAGGTGGGTGCGGATCAGGGCCTTGCTCATGGTCTGCCACGAGCGGCCGACGATCGCCGCCGCGGTGCCGCTGGTGAAGCCGAAGACGCCGCCGACCTGGCCGTTGACGACGACGAAGATCCGTCCCGGCCGCGCCTCGTGCTTGTCGACCGTCCACAGCAGCAGCGACTCGGGAGCGACGAAGAACGGGATCGTGACGCCGCCGTCGACATGCATCTCCGACAGCCGCCGGCCGTGGCCCTCGACCTGGATCAGGGCCGGCGGGAAGACGCCGGGGATGCTGGCCGAGGCCACCAGCACGTCCTGGAACAGCTTGCGCGAGGCCTCGTCGCCCTTCGAGGCGATGGCGCCCATGTCCCAGATCACCGTCTCCTCGGTGTCGAGATTGGTGGTGGCGATCAGCAGGCGGCGGCCGCGGGCGTGCTCGGCGGCGATGGCCTGCATCATGTTGGCGTCGGCGTACTTCTCGACCAGGCCGCGCAGGGCGCCGCTGTCGTAGAAGCTGGGATGGAACAGCACGCCCAGGCCTCGCGGCTGCAGGATGCGGTCGGCGGCCGAGCCGGTGTAGACCTCGGTCAGGCGCTCGTCCCAGGTGGGGCCCAGGAAGGCGAAGGGGGCGGTGAGGGCGCCGGTCGAGACGCCGGTGACGATGTCGAACTCGGGCCGCTGGCCGGTCTTGGTCCAGCCGGTGATCACGCCCGCACCGTAGGCTCCGTTGGATCCGCCGCCCGACAGGGCCAGGACGTCGAAGGTCTTCTGGCCCCTGGCGCGGTTGCGGGCGGCTTCGGCGAAGCGGATGCCCGCGGCGCTGTCGCTGGCGTTGAAGCGGATGTCCGACAGGCCCGACGGCGGCGGGCCGGCGATGTCGCTGGCCTTGAAGGAGTCGCGCGAGACCGAGCCGCAGGCGGTCAGGGCCAGCAGGGCGAGGGCGGCGAGAACGAGGCGAAGCGGACGCATGGCGGACTGGGCAGGAGGGGCGCGGCGTGACCCTAGGCGGGGAGAGGGCTCTCGTCCACCGGATGGCGCGTGGGTGCAAAACAGGAGCCGCAAATGCAAAACGGGCCGGCTTTCGCCGACCCGTCCGTGCTGTCTTGCGAGACGGCTTACGCCGGCTGCAGTTGACCGGCCGACATCTTGCCGCTGCGGCGGTCTTGTTCCAGCTCGTAGCTGACCTTCTGGCCTTCGTTCAGCGAGCCCATGCCGGCGCGCTCGACGGCCGAGATGTGCACGAAGACGTCGTTGCCGCCGTCTTCAGGCTGGATGAAGCCGAAGCCCTTGGTGCCGTTGAACCATTTCACGGTGCCGATAGCCATTTGGGATAGTCCTTGAATTCAGTGAGTGGCGTCGCCGGCGATTGCCGGGCGGCGATCAATTTCGTTGAGGGTCGGAGGGCGGTCCGGCGCTTCAGAGAGAAGCAGGGAATAACAGGCCGAACGGCAGCGAATTCGATATCCTCCTACTAGGTGGGATTATCCACAGCGGCAAGGGAATTGTCGCTGCTGTATTTTTCGCGTTCGGTGAAGCTTTTGCCGGATCTTCGCGTTGTAGCTCCAAGTCGATGTTCGATTTTAGTGGAGCTTGAACATGTCCCTGACCGAGCGCGTGGCCAATCTCAAGGACGCGGATCTCGTCCGCCTGCTGCGCGACGTGCGCCGGCTGGACGTCAGCGGGACGCCCGAGGAGCGGCGTCAGGCGGCCTCGGTGGCGCCGGCCCTGGAACGCGAAGCCTCGCGTCGCCGCGAGAAGGTGCTGATGTCGCGTCGCGCCGCGACGGCGCGCTTCTAGACGCGAGAGAGAGAGAGCCGCGACGGCGCGCTTTTAGGCAAGGTCGCGGCGGCGCCGTAGGTCGGAAACCTTACGCATCGAAATCGCCTTGATCGGGTCGCTATTGAGAGTCACTCTCAATAGCGACCTTGAGTCCTGGAGGCGATCATGGTGTTGCGGATGACGGGAACCCGCTGGCTGGCCCTTATGATGATGGCTGAACGCGCCGGCGGCGACGAGCGGCCGGACAGCGAATGGCTGCTGCACGGTCCGTCCGAGGAAGACGACGGCGAAGATATCCTGCCGGCCGAATAGGCCGTCTCAGCGGTCTTCGAAGACGAGCGTCCGCGCGAAGAAGGGCAGGGCCCTGGCCTCGACCCGGCCGCCCGCCGTCCAGTGCCGCTCGCCCCAGGCGCCGCGGTATTCCTCGGCCTCGTTGGCGACGCCGAATTCCTCGAGCAGATGCGAGAAGGCCCGCGCGCCGACGACGTGGTCGGTGACCGGGTCGAAGCGGCCCCAGTCGAACATCAGCCCCCGCAGGGCCTTCAGTTCGCCGACGTGGGCCGGCAGCAGGCGGTCGAGCAGGAAGGCGTTCTGCAGCTTCGCGGTCAGCGCCGGATCGGTCTCGAGGTTCGCGCCCCGGCCGCGGGCGGGGAAGTCGGCATAGAAGGGCGGCCGGTCCGGGTTGGGCAGGAAGGCCTGGTACATGCCCAGGAACACCCGCGAGAAACCGTCGTCGCCCAGGTCGTCCAGACTTCCGGCGGCGGCCAGGCGCTCGAAGTTCGGGCGCGAGTTCATGGTCTACAGGCCCACGCCCGTGCCGACGGGATGCAGGGCGTAGACCGCGCCGAACACGCCCCGCGCCAGCATCGCCGTACGGATCGCCCCGTAGCCGCCCATGCGGTCGCCCAGCAGGCCGCGCGCCTCGGGGCGGGGCAGGGTGCGCAGGCGCGCGTCGACGGCGGCGACCAGATCCTTGCTCAGAAAGCCCGTCCAGTCGCCGGTGACCGGCGAGGTCGCGTAGAACGAACTGCCGGTCGGGGTGGAGAAGTCGGCCGAAACCAGGATCAGCGGCGGGATCTCGCCATTCGCGACGGCCCGGTCGAGCACGGCCCGGGCGCCGTCGCGGTCGAAGATCGCGCGGTGGTCGTCGAACAGGTTGGGCAGGAAGTAGACGACCGGATAGCGCCGGCTCCCGGTCTCGTAGCCGTCGGGCAGGTAGGCCACGACCTTGCGGACAGGGGCGATCCCGACCTTGGCGCCGTCGAAGCGCGTCGAGGCGACCTCGAAGTCGACCAGCCGGCTCTCGGCCCACGCCGCCGGCGGCGCGAGCGCGAGCAGGAACGCGAGACACGACCACAGCACGCCACGCATTTGAACCGCCCCCGTTGCAGGCCTTGGGAGAACGATGTTCTTGCCCGGCGTGTGTCGGATTTGCGGCGCGGCCCTGGCGTGTGGCCGCCGTGGCTCAGGTCAGCGCCTTGCGGGCGGCTTCCCAGTACTGGGCGCCGGTGATCAGGGTGACCACGGCGGCCAGCCACAGCAGGCCGTGGGTGACCCACGAGGCCGGTTCGAACACCGCCGGGTCCTGCGGCAGGTTGAACGCGCCCCACGAGACGATGATCATCTCGGCGCCGATGGCCACCAGCTGCAGGGTGGTCTTCCACTTGGCCAGCAGGGTGACCGGCAGCTTGATCCCCTTGCCGGCGCCGACCTCGCGCAGGGCGCTGACGGCGAACTCGCGGAACAGGATCAGGCCGGCGGGCAGGATGACCAGCGGGTTGGGGCCCAGGGCCATCAGGCCCAGCAGGGCGCCGCAGACCAGGATCTTGTCGCCGATCGGGTCGAGGATCGCGCCCCAGATGCTGACGGCGTCGAGCTTGCGGGCCAGCCAGCCGTCGAAGAAGTCGGTGACCGCCGCCACCACGAAGGCCCAGAACGCCCAGCGCTGCAGCGAGAACTGCTGGTCCGCCGTCAGCTGCTCGCTGAGCCACGGCACGCCGCCGGCGGCCGCCGCCAGGGCCACGAACATGAAGAGAGCGATGACCAGGCGGGCGGAGGTCAGGATGTTGGGCAGGGCTTTCATGGCGCCGTTCTAACGCATGACCGTGACGAAGGGCTACGTCGCATCCGCTTTGTGGTGGCGCTCGGGGGTGAGGATCCCCAGATAGGAGGCGGGGAGCGTACAATGTAACAGTAAGTGGAGTAGTCCCTGATGAGCACGGAATTCGCGAACAAGGTCGCCCTGGTCACCGGCGGCGCCTCGGGCATCGGCGAAGCGGTGGTGCGCGAACTGGCGGCCGGCGGCGCCAAGGTGGTGATCGCCGACTTCAACCTGGAAGGCGCGCAAGCCCTGGCGGCCGAGGTCGGATCGGCCAGCGCCTTCAAGGTCGACGTCGGCGACCCGGCCCAGGTCGAGGCCATGGTCAAGTTCGCGGTCGACACCTATGGCGCGCTGCACCTGGCGGTGAACAACGCCGGGATCGGCGGGCCCAACCTGCCGACGGCCGAATATCCGATCGACCAGTGGCGGCGCGTGGTCGATGTCGACATGAACAGCGTGCTCTATTCGATGAAGTACGAGATCCCGGCCATGCTGGCGGCCGGCGGCGGTTCGATCGTCAACATGGCCTCGATCCTCGGCACGCACGGCTGGGCCGGATCGACCGCCTACGTGTCGTCCAAGCACGCGGTGGTCGGCATGACCAAGACCGCGGCGATCGAGTACGCCCCGCAGGGCGTGCGCATCAACGCCGTCGGTCCGGGCTTCATCGAGACCCCGCTGATCCACTCCGAAATGACCGACGAGGCCCGCGCCGGGCTGATCGGCCTGCATCCGGCGGGGCGGCTGGGACGTCCCGAGGAGGTTTCGGCCCTGACCTGCTTCCTGCTGTCGGACCGCGCCTCGTTCATCACCGGCAGCTACCACCTGGTGGACGGCGGTTTCTCGGCCCGCTGACGGGATCGGCCCCGCCGCTCGGGCGACGGGGCAAGTCTCTTCCTGAACAGGCGTCTGCGGGAAGAAAACGCATCGACGCCGAGGAGATTTCTGATTGGGGCGGGTGATTTTTCTCCGCCTGATGGTTGACGTGGCGTTCCGGGGAAGCCAAGCCGTGGCCGAGTTCCCGAGGACGCCATGACCGCCGACGCCGCCCCGACCGCCAATTCCTCCCGCCGCGTGCTGCTGGCCAGCCTGGTGGGCACGGCGGTGGAGTTCTACGACTTCTACATCTACGCCACGGCCGCCTCGCTGGTGTTCGGGCCGCTGTTCTTCCCGTCGCACTCGCCCTCGATGCAGCTTCTGGCCTCCTACGCCAGCCTGGCGGTGGCCTTCTTCGCCCGGCCCGTGGGCGCGATCGCCTTCGGCCATTTCGGCGACCGCATCGGCCGCAAGTCGACCCTGGTGGCGTCGCTGATGCTGATGGGCGGCTCGACCCTGCTGATCGCCTTCCTGCCGACCTACCAGATGGCCGGCTGGCTGGCGCCGGCGCTGCTGTGCCTGCTGCGCTTCGGCCAGGGCTTCGGCCTGGGCGGGGAGTGGGGCGGGGCCGCGCTGCTGGCCGTCGAGAACGCCCCTCCGGGCTGGAAGGCCCGCTTCGGCATGTTCCCGCAGCTGGGCGCGCCGGTGGGCTTCATCGCCGCCAACGGCCTGTTCCTGATCCTGGGCCTGGCGCTGAGCCCCGAGCAGTTCGAGGCCTGGGGCTGGCGCCTGCCGTTCCTGGCCAGCGCGGTGCTGGTGGGCCTTGGCCTGTGGGTGCGGCTGAAGCTGACCGAGACCCCGGCCTTCGCCGCCGCCCTGGCTCACGAACCGCCGGCGGCCGTGCCGCTGGCCGAGCTGCTCAAGCGCCATTGGAAGGAGACCCTGGGCGGCACCTTCGCCGTGGTCTGCTGCTTTGCGCTGTTCTACCTGACCACGGCCTTCGCGCTGGGCTACGGGGCCAAGACCCTGGGCTACGACCGGCAGCTGTTCCTGGGCGTGCAGCTGTTCGCCATCCTGTTCATGGCCGGGGGCATCGTCGTGTCGGGCTACTGGTCGGACGCCACGACGCCGCGGCGGGTGCTGATGGCCGGTTGCGCGATGACCGTGGCCGCCGGGGCGTTGCTGCCGGTGATGATGGGCGCCGGTTCGCTGGCCCTGATCTGCGCCTTCCTGTCGGCCGCCCTGTTCGCCATGGGCTTCGTCTACGGGCCGCTGGGGTCGTGGCTGCCCGGGCTGTTTCCCGCTCGGGTGCGCTACACCGGCGCCTCGATGGCCTTCAACATCGGCGGCATCATCGGCGGCGGCCTGACGCCGATGGCGGCGACGGCCCTGGCCGCCCAGGGCGGTCTGGTTCCGGTGGGGGTCTATCTGGCCGCCGCCGCGGGCATCAGCCTCGTGGCGCTGATCGTGCTGAAGACGCGCACTGACGGATAACGCCGGTTTCTTAGCGGGTGACAGGGCCGACGCATCGCGTAAGGTCGCGTCATCCGGGACTGGGCGGGAGACGACCATGGCGGCGAGGGGCGGCTTGATCCACGAGACGGCCGGCAACCTTCGAGCGGCCGCCGCGTAACCTTTCTCCATGGCCGCCGCTTCCTCCGATACGCCCCTGACCGAACGGCGCGGGCTTCGCGGTTCGGTCCGCGGCCTGCTGGTGCTGCTGACCATCAGCCTGCTGGCCCCGGCCCTGATGGCCACGGTGCTGCTGCTCGAACGCGCCAACCGCCAGAACCGCGACCAGCTGGAAGAGCAGCTGATGGCGACGGCGCGGGCCCTGTCGGGCGCGGTCGACCGCCAGGTGGCCGAGGGGGTGGCCGTGGCCGAGACCCTGGCCACCGACCAGGCCCTGCTGAACGGCGACTGGAAGAGCTTCCATGCGCGCGCCAAGCGCACCACGGCCAACCGTCAGGGCTGGATCGTGGTCACCCGGCCCGACGGCCAGCAGATGGTCAACACCCTGGTCCCATGGGGCGCGTCGCTGCCCAGGACCCCGCCGCCCGACTACATGGTCAAGGCCCGCGAGGAGGGGCGCACGATCGTCTCGGACCTGCGCATGGGGGCCCTGGCCAAGCGCTACGTGGTGACGGTGGGCGCGCCGGTGACCATCAAGGGCGAGCCCTACGTGGTGGCCTATGTGGTCGAGGCCTCCAGCTTCACCTCGGTGTTTCGCCAGCAGCGGGCGCCCGACCGCTGGGTGGCCACGATCCTCGACAACCAGCGCAAGGTGATCGCCCGTTCGGTGCGCAACGAGCGCTGGACCGGCGCGACGGCCTCGCCCGACATGGCCCGCAACCTGGCGCGCTCCAGCGAAGGGTTGAGCAAGAGCATCTCGCTGGAAAACGTGAAGACCCACGTGGCCTACACCCGCTCGCCGCGCACGGGCTGGACCCTGGTGGTGGCCATTCCCCGCGGCGAGATGGCCCGCACCGGCGTTTCGGTGGCCCTGGGGACGGCGGCGGTGTTTCCGCTGCTGCTGCTGCTGGGCATCGGCCTGGCGCTGTTCTTCGCCAACCGCATCAACCGAGAGGTGGCCGACCTGGTCGAGGACGCCGCCACGATCGGCGAGGGCGTCCCCCTGGGACCGGCGCGGCGCGGGGGGCTGGTCGAGATCGCGGCGGTGCGGGAGGCCCTGGTCGCGACTTCGCGCGAACTGGAGGCGCGCGAGGCCCGCCAGGCGGTGATGATCAACGAGCTGAATCACCGGGTGAAGAACAACCTGGCCACCGTGCAGTCGCTGGCCCGCCAGACCTTCGCCAAGCTCGACGCCGAGCAGGTGCGGATCTTCACCGAGCGCCTGGTGGCGTTCTCGGCGGCGCACGACCTCCTGACCCGCACCGGCTGGACCGAGGCCGACCTGACCGACGTCGTGGCCATCTGCGTCAAGGCGCATGGCGACCGCATCGACGCCGACGGACCCGGCGTGGCCCTGAGCCCGCACGTGGCGGTGTCGCTGTCGATGGTGCTGCACGAACTGGCGACCAACAGCGCCAAGTACGGCGGACTTTCGGCGCCGGAGGGTCGCGTGGCCCTGCGCTGGAGCCTGGACGAGGAGGCCCGGCAACTGCGCCTGACCTGGACGGAGAGCGGCGGTCCGGCGGTCAGCGAGCCGACCACCTTCGGGTTCGGCGCGCGTCTGATCGAGAACCTGACCCAGCGCGAACTGAAGGGGCGTTCGCGCTTCGACTTCCGGCCCGAGGGCCTGTCGTTCGAGGCCTGGCTGCCGCTGGCCTCGGTGCAGCGCTGGAAGAACGACTTCTAGGCAGCCCCTCGCGACCTCAAAGCGCCTGCTCGATCCAGCCCGTTCCGGAGGTCGGCTTGCCCTGGAAGGTCCCTTCGGCCGAAGCGATCCCCTCGTAGATCGAGCCGGTCGGCAGGGGGAACTCCTGGTCGGGCATCAGGGCCTTGAAGTTCAGCACCGCGTCGAAGCCGGCGATGTCGAGCTCGTAGTCCAGATAGTAGGTCACCTTGGAGTGGGGGCTGATCCAGGGACGGTCGGCGGTCATCACGCCCGAGACCAGGTACATCCGGCCCTCGGGATCCTGCAGGGTGACCTCGCAGGGCACCGGCTCGCCCGGCTTGGGCATCGTGTTGGGGCCGTAGAGGACGTAGTGGTTCGACAGGGTCCAGCCGTTGTCGAGTTGGGCGTTCTGCAGCAGCCACTTCACCGGATTGGCCGAGGAGCCGAAGAAGCCGTACTCGTGGTCCATCCAGGTCTTTCCCGTGACCTCGAAGACCTCGCCGTCGATGGTGATGGCGCCCGCGGCCGCGACGTTGGTCAGCGAGTAGTAGTAGTTCCCGGTCTGCAGGTGCGAGCCCCAGGCCGGCGGCAGGATCTGGCTGACCCCCGTGCCCCAGACGAGGAACGGGTCGCCCTTCTGCGACATGGTCAGGTCGAACACCACCTCGGTTCCGGTGGCGTCGTCGGTCAGCTTGGCCACGACGGCCATGTTCTGGGTCGGGTCGCCCCAGGCCGCGTCCATGGTGATGAAGGTATGGACGGCGTGGGCGCAGGCGCCCGAGCCCTTGCCGCTGGCGTCGGTGATCGTCACGGTCGGCGGCGAGGTGTAGCCGCGACCGAGGTTGGTGACCTGGATCGAGGCGATCATGCCGCCGACGATCACCGGATAGGCGATGGCCTGCGAGCCGCCGCCGCCCGACAGGGT
This sequence comes from Caulobacter sp., assembly GCA_047607095.1. Classification (GTDB taxonomy): domain Bacteria; phylum Pseudomonadota; class Alphaproteobacteria; order Caulobacterales; family Caulobacteraceae; genus Caulobacter. The sequence goes on along the minus strand of JASGDR010000199.1, from coordinate 2,559 downwards.
CACGACCGTGTGCGCCGGATCGTAGCCGAAGCCGGGATTGGTCACCTTGACCGCGGTGAAGCAGCTGCCGGCCTTGCCCAGGCCCACATGCCAGTCGCGCGCCACGTCGTGTTCGGCCCAGGCGGCCGGATCGTAGCCGGCGGGCGGGTTGTAGACCGTGGTGGCCTGATAGTGCTTCTGGCTCCGCACGTCGGTCAGCATGATCTGCGAGAAGCCGAAGGCCGGCGAGCGGCCCGGGAACGACGCGGCGTTGATCTCGAAGCCGAACACCCGGTCGGCGGCCTTCAGCGTGCCGATGTGCCACCACCATTCGGTGGGTGCGTCGCGGTGCAGGTAATGGTCGGCGGGCAGGTGGATGACCGACTTGCTGCGCGGGATCGGTTCGGGCGTCGTGATGTCGGCGCCGGCGTCGGCGAGCGGGCGCGCGAAGCCGCGGCCCCGCAGGAACGGCAGAATGGTCATGCGATGTTTCCCCCAGGCGACACCGAGCGGCGCGCCCGGCGCGCGTCGCACGTCAGGTTGCAGACGTGTCCAGAGCGGCCTGAGGTTGCGTTTGGCGAACGGTGTTGTCAATCGCCGCCCTGGGTCATTCTGGGCGCCGGCGATCGGCGGAGATCAGCTCTTGCGGAAGAAGGCGTGGATGCGCTCGGCCAGGGCCTGGCTAACGCCGTCGACCTTGACCAGGTCCTCGACGCTGGCCCGGCCGACGCCCTTGGCCGAGCCGAAGGCGTGCAGCAGCGCCTTCTTGCGGCCCGGGCCGACGCCCTCGATCTCGTCGAGCGGGTTCTTCTTCAGGTCCATGCTGCGGCGGGTGCGGTGGGCCCCGATGGCGAAGCGGTGGGCCTCGTCGCGCAGGCGCTGGAGGTAGTAGAGAACCGGCGACTTCGGCTCGAGCATGAACGGCGTCTGGCCGGGGATGAAGAAGCGCTCCAGCCCCGCGTCGCGGTCGGGTCCCTTGGCGACGCCGATCACGGCGATGTCGTCGACGCCCAGGTCGGCCATGATCTCGAGCGCGGCGTCGAGCTGGCCCTTGCCGCCGTCGACGAGGACGAGGTCGGGGCGGTTGGCGTCGTCGCCTTCCTCCTCTTCCTTCACCAGGCGGGCGAAGCGGCGCTTCAGCACCTCCTTCATCATGCCGTAGTCGTCGCCGGGCGTGAGTTCGGTGCTCTTGATGTTGAACTTGCGATACTGGCCCTTCATGAAGCCTTCCGGCCCGGCCACGATCATGCCGCCCACGGCGTTGGTGCCCTGGATGTGGCTGTTGTCGTAGACCTCGATCCGCTCGGGCGGAGCGTCCAGCTTGAAGGCCTCGGCGACGCCGGCCAGCAGCTTGGTCTGGGCGCTGCCCTCGGCCATGCGGCGGCCGAGCGCCTCCCTGGCGTTGGTCAGGGCGTGGCCGACCAGGTCGGCCTTTTCGCCGCGCTTGGGTACGGCGATCTCGACCTTGCGGCCGCTCTTCAGCGCGAAGGCCTCGCCCAGCAGGTCGACCTCGGCCGGCAGCACGTTGGCCAGGATCAGGCGCGGGATCGGCTTGTCGTCGTAGAACTGGCCCAGGAAGGCGGTGATGATCCGCTGCTCCTCGGTGACGCCTTCGCCCTCGTCTCCTCCTTCGACTTCAGGCGCCGCGCCGGTGATCCGCGGGAAGTAGGCGTGGTTGCCCCAGTTCTGGCCGGCCCGGAAGAAGAACACCTGCACGCAGGCCTGGCCGCCCTCGACGTGCAGGGCGACGACGTCGGCCTCTTCGACCGTCTCGGGATTGATCTGGCTTTCCTGGGCGACGGCGGCCAGGGCGCGGATGCGGTCGCGCAGGCGCGCGGCGCGCTCGAACTCCAGCTCCTCGGCCGCCTCTTCCATCTGCTTGGCCATCGACGCCATCACCGCGCGGGACTTCCCTCTCAGGAAAGCTTCGGCCTGGTCGACCAGGCCGCCGTAATCCTCCAGGCTGATCAGGCCGGTGCAGGGGGCCGCGCAACGCTTGATCTGGTGCAGCATGCAGGGCCGGTCGCGCGTCTCGTAGACGCTGTCGCTGCACGAGCGGAGGAGAAAGGCCTTCTGCAGGGTGTTGAGCGTGCGGTTCACCGCCCAGGCGCTGGCGAACGGGCCGAAATAGTCGCCCTTGATGGTGTGGGCGCCGCGGTGCTTGCGCAGCTGCGCGGCGTCGTGGTCGCGGCGGATGACGATCTCGGGAAAGCTCTTGTCGTCGCGCAGCAGCACGTTGAAGCGCGGCTTCAGCTGCTTGATCAGGTTGATCTCGAGCAGCAGGGCGTCGGCTTCGGTGCGGGTGGTGACGAACTCCATGCCCCGCGTGGCGTCGACCATGTGGGCGATGCGGTTGGTGTGGAAGCGACCCTGCGCGTACTGCACCACGCGCTTCTTCAGGCTTTTGGCCTTGCCGACATAGAGCACTTCGCCGCCGTCGCCGATCATCCGGTAGACGCCCGGCCCGTCGGGCAGGCGCGTGACCTCGTCCTTGATCAGGGCGGCGCCGGACAGCTTCGGCGGCTCGTCGGGGGAGGGGATGTCGGCGGTGGTGTCGGTCACGAGGCAGATATAGGCGAG
>JASGDR010000198.1:0-2938 GCA_047607095.1 Caulobacter sp. | reverse complement strand
GGCGCCCGGGATGTTGGCGGCATGCAGGGCGGCGCGGATGGACGATTCCACCGTGATCGGGGTGGTGGCGTAGAACTGGTCCTCGATCTTGATGTTGTAGAAGTCGACCGTCAGCGACAGGCCGTCGAACAGGCTGGCCGTGACGCCCGCCGAGAAGTTCAGCGAGGTTTCCGGCTTCAGCTCCTTGGCGCCCATGAACTTGGACACCGGGTTGGTGGCCGGGAACAGGCCCGAGGCGATGATCGCCCCGTTCTCGACGCGGGTGGAGACGTTGGTGGTGAAGAGCTGGCCCGGGGTCGGGGCGCGGAAGCCCGTGCCGACCGAACCGCGCAGGCTGAAGCTGTCGCTGATCTTGTACTGGGTGGCGAACTTGCCGTCGAAGGTGTCGCCGAAGTCCGAGAAGTTCTCGGCGCGGATGGCGATGTCGGCGAACCAGGCCTCGGTGACCTGGGTCTGGGCCTCGGCGTAGACGGCGTAGCTGTCGCGCGACAGCTCGCCCGAATAGGTGGGCGTGTTGCCGGGGAAGCCGTTCGAGCCGACCGCCAGGGCGTTGTAGACCGGGTCGATGCCGGCGTAGCCGTCGGACGAGTCCGACAGGTAGTTGGCGCAGTTCAGGCCCGCGGTGGCGGACAGGGCCGCGCCGGCGGCGGTCGGGGTGTGGGCGGCCGTACAGAAGTCGAACGGATCGGCCACGGCCCAGGTGCCGGCCGTGTAGGAGGCCGCGTCGCCCGCCTTGATCTCGTAGGTTTCCTTGCGGTACTCGGCGCCGAAGTTCAGGGTCACCGCCTCGGCGAACGGGCCGATGTCCCAGTCATAGGTGAAGTCGGCGTTGAAGGCCGATTCCTTGGAGATCAGCGCGCCGGCGTAGAAGCTCTTGGGCGAGGCCGCGCCCATCGACGGGTTCACCGTGTCCCAGATGGTGTAGTCGATGGAGTCGTAGCCGTAGCGGCCGCTGAAGTCGTAGCCGAGGCCGTTGGCGAGCTTGCCGCGGTAGCCGCCGGTCAGGCTGTAGTCGAGCACCTCGCCGCCGAACATCGGCGTGAAGCCGGCCGGGAACAGCGAGCTGAACTGGAAGACCGAGCCGTCGGACTGGCGGATGGGCGTGGCGTTGACCGCGTTGCTGACCGGCGGACGGTAGTTGAAGTACTCGGTCGCCGTGCTCGTGGAGTAGTTGGCGAAGGCGTAGAGCTCGCCCGGGCCGACGTCGATGCCGGCGTTGACGACGCCGCGCAGGGCCTCGGAATCCGGCTGGCCCCACTTCTGGACGTAGTCCTTGATCAGGGCGGCGTAGGCCGGGTTGGCGGCGGCGTAGGTCGCCACGCAGAAGCCGCCGGTGTTGCAGTACTGGCGGCCGCGGTTGGTCTGGTTCTGGGTGGTGTATTCGAAGCTGGCGTTGATGAAGCCTTTCTCGGTGAGCGGCAGGCCGATGTTGCCGCTGATGAGCACGTCCTCGCCGTCGCCCAGATAGTACTGGCCGTACTGGGCGGTCAGCGAGCCGCCGTCGGGCGAGTCCTTCAGCTGGAAGTCGATGACGCCGGCGATGGCGTCCGAGCCGTACTGGGCGCCGGCGCCGTCGCGCAGCACCACGACGTTCTTCAGGGCCGAGGCGGGGATGGTGGCCGCGTCGGGCGCCTGGGCGCCGGTGCCGCCGATGGTCACCAGGGCCGAGCGGTGGCGGCGCTTGTGGTTGACCAGCATCAGGGTCTTGTCGGTGGGCAGGCCGCGCAGGCTGGCGGGGCGGATGAAGCTGGCGCCGTCCGAGATCGGCTCGCGGGCCAGGGTGTATGACGGGACCAGCGTCTTGAGGATGTCGTTGGTGTCGGAATATGTCGCCGACTTCAGTTCCTGTTCGCCGAAGGAATCCACCGGCACGGCGGAGTCGAGGGCGGTGCGCGGCTTGCCCCGCGCGGTGACGATCAGGGTGTCGAGTTCGGCAGCGGCCTCCGGCGCCGGATCGGCGCTCGGCTGAAACGCCCAGGCGCTGCCGCCGGCGAATACAGATAAGCTGGCGCTCGAAATGCCTGCAAGAAGGATATTTCGATGTATCTTGTTCATTGTTGCCCCTCTTCGCAAAATCAACGCATGATTTTTGGCTCCTTCTCTGGGGTCCGCCCTAAACGTGTTCTTATTGTTGAACGCGAATACAAGACTGAACGCGGCACTGAAGAAGTCGAGCGTCGAACAGGGGCGTAGGTTCGGCAATAGGGGGAGGGCGTTGCGGGGCTGTCACAAGCCAGGTAACGCGGTTCTCGCTTGATTTCGGGGCGCCGCGACAACGTTTCAGGATGTGGCTGATTATCCCGCTGGCGCCTCGGATAACGATGTTTGCTTTTGCGCGCACGAACGGGCCGACGTCGCCGTCGGTTTTCGAAACTCCGGAACGGCGGAGGGGTTAGCGGGCGGAATCGGGCCCCGCCGCCCAACCGCCGCCCAGGGCCTGGTAGAGGGCGATGGCGTTCTGCAGGCGGGCCTCGCGCAACTGGGCCAGGCCGAGGTCGACGGCCAGCAGGCCGCGCTGGGCGTCCAGCTCCTCCAGATAGGCGACATAGCCGGCCTGGTAGCGGCGGCGGGCATGGTCGAGAGCCGAGGCGGCGGCGGCGCGCTGGCGCACGGCGGCCTCTTCCTGCTCGGCCAGGCGGCCGGCGCCTTCCAGGGCGCTCTCGACCTCGCTGAACGCGGCGAGGGCGGTCTTGCGGTAGGCGAAGGCGGCCTGGTCGCGGCGGGCGACGGCGGCGTCGGACTGGGCCCGCAGGCGGCCGCCGTCGAAGATCGGCGCCAGCACGCTGGCCCCCAGGCTCCAGACCTTGATCGTGTCGAGATGCTCGACATAGAGCCCGCCGCCGGCGGCCGACAGGCGCACCTGCGGCAGGAAGGCGGCGCGGGCGGCCGCCAGGCCGGCGTCGGCGGCGGGCTCTATGTCGAGCATCTCGACACGATC
>JASGDR010000197.1:0-4788 GCA_047607095.1 Caulobacter sp. | reverse complement strand
TCGGCCTTCTCGGCCCCGCTGTTCGCCGCCGGCCAGATGCTGCTGCCGCCGCGCCTGCGCGCCGTCGGCATGGCCAGCATGCTGTTCGTGCTCAACGTCATCGGCATGGGCGTGGGTCCGTTCCTGACCGGCTGGCTGAGCGACCTGTTCGTCGCCCGCGGCGCGGCCGACGGCCTGGCCTCGTCGATCTCGCTGATGCAGCTCAGCGCCGTGGCCGGCGGCGCCTGCCTGGTGCTCGCCGCCGCCCGCCTGAAGCGTTCGATCCCGGCCTGATCGCTAAGCCCCAAAAGGGTTGCGCCGACGCTTCGGAGGGCGTCTAAACCGCCCGTGCCCCTACGTTACCTCAGCCCCTCGCCCTTCTCCGCGACCCCAGCCCACGAGGCCGGCGCGTGACGAGGCTGAGGCGGCGGGGCCTGGCCTCGATCAATTCCGAGGTCCGCGACGGCATCCTTCCCGCCGCCGACGGCGTCACCCGAGCGCCGGACGCGCCGGAGGTCGACGAGCGCAAGCGACCGCCCTATCGCCTCGTGGCCGTCATCATCGCCTGCGCCCTGTTCATGGAGCAGATGGACGCGACGGTGCTGGCCACAGCCCTGCCGACCATGGCCCGCGACTTCGGCGTGCCAGCGCCGAGCCTGAGTTCGGCCCTCACCGCCTACCTGCTGGCGCTGGCGATCTTCATCCCGGCCAGCGGACGCCTGGCCGACCGCTTCGGCTCCAAGACCGTGTTCCGCCTGGCCATCGCCGTCTTCGTCGGCGGCTCGGTTCTGTGCGGCCAGGCCACCAGCCTGCCGCTGCTGATCCTCGCCCGGTTCCTGCAGGGGATCGGCGGGGCGATGATGATCCCGATCGGGCGTCTGGTGCTGCTGCGCTCGGTGGCCAAGCAGGACATGGTCTCGGCGATGTCCTGGCTGATCATTCCGGCGCTGATCGGCCCGATCCTGGGCCCGCCGATCGGCGGCTTCATCGTCACCTATCTGGACTGGCGGTGGATCTTCTATCTGAACATCCCGATCGGCGTGCTGGGCGTCGTCCTGGTCACGCTGTTCATCGACGAAGTGCGCGGCGAGACCCCGGTGAGGGCCGATCCCGTGGGCTTCCTGCTGTCGGGCGTTTCTCTCGGCTGCCTGCTGTTCGGCTTCGAGATGACCAGCCGCAGCGGCGAGCTTCCTCCGGCTCTGGGGCTGATCGCCATCGGCCTGATCTCGGGCGCGCTGTACCTGCGCCACGCCCGCCGCCGGGCCGACCCGATCCTGGACCTGTCGCTGATGGCCGTGCCGTCGTTCCGCCTGTCGGTGATCGGCGGCTCGCTGACCCGCATCACCCAGGGCGCCCAGCCCTTCCTGCTGCCGCTGATGCTGCAGCTGGGCTTCGGCATGACCGCGGCGGCCAGCGGCACGATTACGATCGCCGGCGCAATCGGCTCGTTGGCGATGAAGAGCCTGGCGCCGCGCATCCTGCGTCGCTTCGGCTTCAGGAACAGCATGATCTTCGGCGGCCTGGCGGCCAGCGCGGGCTACGCCGTCTGCGGCCTCTTCCGCCCCGAATGGCCGACCTGGTTGATCTTCCTGACCCTGATGGCCAGCGGCTTCTGCATGTCGTTCCAGTTCACCGCCTACAACACCATCGCCTATGACGAGATCCCGCCGAAACGGATGAGTTCGGCGACCAGCTTCTACGCCACGTTCCAGCAGCTGATGCTGTCGCTGGGCGTCTGCGCCGGCGCGCTGGCGCTGCATCTGGGCATGCTGCTGGGCGACCGCGCCTCGCCGCGCCTGGCCGACTTCACCCTGGCCTTCCTGATCGTCACGGCCATCTCCGCCTCGGCGACGATCTGGAACCGCCGCTTCGCCGCGGACGCCGGAGCCGACCTCAGCGGCCGCGCCTAGCGCGGCCCGCGCTCGAAACGTCTTCGCCTCCAGGGACACCGTTCACCGCGTCGGCTTGCGCCCGCGCGGGCGATGGCGGTCGTCCATGCCGCAACAGGCTTCAGCTCCGCAACAAGGCGCCTCACAGCGCATCCCCGCCCATCGGATGCGCGCCGTTCAGGCCGATCAATTCGGCTTGGATATATCGTATAATTTATTTTGACGTTGTCTGAGTTATATGCGTTCCTCCCTGTCACGAATTTGTCAGGGGAGAGGACAAATGCAGATCCGAAGGAAAGATTGGTTACTCGCGGCGGCCAGTGCTGCGGCGGTTTTGGTTGCAAATCAGGCGCTTGCGCAGGACGTCCAACCGGACGCCGCAAGCGCGCCTGAAAAGTCAGACAAGAAGGCCGAGGACGACGCCAACGTCGTCGACACGATCATCGTCAAAGGCATCCGCGGCAGCCTGAACGCGGCGGCGGAGCGCAAGCGCAAGTCGGCTCAGATCATGGAGTCGATCGAGTCCGAGGACGTCGGCAAGCTGCCGGACAACAACGTTCCCGAAGCGCTCTCGCGCATCACCGGCGTGCAGATCGAGCGCGTCCACGGCGAAGGTTCGAACGTCACCATCCGGGGCATGGCCGGCGTCTCGACCACGATCAACGGCAACAGCAACACCGTCGGCGAAGGCCGTTCGGCCAATCTGGCGGACATTCCCGCCGAACTGCTGAAGTCGGTCCAGGTCTACAAGACCCGCACCGCCGACCAGGTCGAAGGCGGCATCGCCGGCACCGTGAACGTCGAGCTGCGGCGCCCGCTGGACCTGCGCCAGGGCTACACCGTCGCCGGCAGCATCAAGAACGTCTATGGCAGCACGGGCGACACCAAGAGCCCCTACGCCAGCCTGCTGGTCGGCAACCGTTTCGACACCGCCATCGGCGAGATGGGCTTCCTGATCAACGGCTCCTACACCAAGAACAACTACGAGGAAGACTTCGTCGAGAGCGAGTCTCCCTACACCTTCTTCGGCACGACCCAGGCCTCGCTGCCGACCGAGCTGCAGCAGGTCGCCATCGCGCCCTACGCGGTGAACTACGGCGTCGAGCAGGGCAAGATCACCCGTCCCTCGATCAGCCTGGTCGGCCAATGGCGCGCCAACGAGCACCTCGATTTCGTGCTCGAGGGATCCTACTTCGGCAGCGAGGAAAAACGCGCTCGCGATCGCCTGCACGTCACCACGCGCCAGGACGGGCACACCATCACCGACCTGGTGATGGCCTCGGACGGCCGCACGGTGGAGTCGCTGACGCTCAATCGCGCCGCCGGCGTCGACGCCAGCGCGCAGTCCTATTACGAGGTCGTCAATTCCGACAACTACGCCACCAACGCCGAAGTTCACTGGCGCGGCGACCGCCTGCAGATCGACGGCGCCGCCCAGTACAATTGGAGCTCGACCAACTACTACGGCATCCTGACCCTGGCGCATCTGCTGGACTCGTCGGGCAACCCGATCAGCTCGGTCAATGTCGACTTCAACTCCAGCAACGTGCCGGGCCGCGGCCCCTTCATCACGTTCGTCGGGACCGATCTGAGCCAGGCCAGCAACTACCAGATCTTCCAGGTCCACGACGAACAGACCTACGCCAAGAGCCGTGAGTTCGTGCTCAAGGCCGACGGCTCCTACCGCGTGAGCGACGACAAGTTCCTGCGCAGCATCGGCTTCGGAACGCGCTATTCGGATCGTCACCTGACCCGTGACTACGGCTATCGCGACGCCTTCCCCGTCACCAGCCTGACCGGCTTCGCGCAGGGCATCGGCGTCACCACCAGCAAGCTGGCCGTCGGCGACTTCTCACCGACCTGGTACCACCTGTCGGGTCCCGACCTGATGGCCAACACCGCCGCCCTGCGCGCCGTCGCCGGCTGGACGACCGTGAAGCCGACCAACGACGTCGGCCAGAGCTACGTCGAGGACGAGCGGACCCTGGCGGGCTACGTCAACCTGAACTACGCCGTGAAGAGCCGCTTCCCGATCGACGGCGTGGCCGGCCTCCGGGTCGTCGGCACCAAGGGCGACAACGTCAGCACCAAGATCAGCCTCGACGAGAACTGGCAGCGGGTCGACACTCCCACGGCCGGCGGCGGCGACTATGTCGACGTTCTGCCCAGCCTGAATGCGGTGATCCACTTCACGCCCAAGATCCAGCTGCGGCTGGCCTATACCTACAACATCCAGCGCCCGAGCTTCCTGGACATGTCGTCCTGGCAGACGATCCAGGCCAACAACATGGTCATCTACTCGGGCAATCCGGACCTGAAGCCGAACCGCTCGGAGAACTACGACGCCTCGCTGGAATACTATTTCGGCCGCGGCGGGATCGTCTCGATGGGGGCGTTCCTCAAGAAGCCTGACGGCTACATCTATTACAGCGGCAGCACCGAGACGGTGAACGGCGCCGAGTACACCGTCTACAAGAACCGCAACGCCGGCCCGGGCGAGTTCGTGGGCTACGAGTTCAACACCTCGGGCTTCTTCGACTTCCTGCCCGGCAAGCTGCATAACTTCGGCGCCAGCGCCAACTTCACCTACATGGCGAAGTACAACATCAACTATCCGTTCGAAGGCGAGCAGCGTCTGATCCCCGGCGTCTTCGACGCCGACAGCACCTCGAAGTACACCTACAACCTGGCGCTCTATTACGACACGCCGCAGTTCAGCGCCCGGATCGCGTATAACTATCGCGACAAGTACAAGCTGTGGGTGTTCACGGACTACCCGGAATACTCGCCTTACAACAAGGCGACCTCGCGCCTCGACGCGGCTCTGAACTGGACGCCGATCAAGTCCATGACCCTGAGCCTGGAAGGCACCAACCTGCTCGACGACAACAACAACATCTACTGGGGCTCCTCGAGCCTG
>JASGDR010000196.1:0-9660 GCA_047607095.1 Caulobacter sp. | reverse complement strand
TCCGGCCCTCCGGGCCACCTCCCCCAGAGGGGGAGGATCTTTAGGTCGGCTCGTAGGTCAGGCGGATCACGTCGTCGTCGATGCGGTCGGTGGCGACCAGTCGCAGGCGCGGGCGGGGGGCGGCGAAGTAGGGCGTGCCCGAGCCGAGCACGACCGGGTGCAGGTAGATCCGGTAGGCGTCGATCAGGCCAAGGGCGGTGAGGCTGCTCGCCAGGTCGGGGCCGCCGACCTCGATCTCGCCGTCGACGCGGGCCTTGATGTCGGCGATCGCGCCCGCCAGGTCGCTCTGGATCAGCGTGGCGTTGGGGCCGACCGAGGTCAGGGTGCGCGACACGACCCACTTGTGCTGGGCGCGCCAGGCCTGGGCGAACTCGCGCTCGGGGGCGCCCCATTCGGGATGCTCCTCGTCCCAGTAGGCCATGATCTCGTAGAGGCGGCGGCCGTAGATGCTTCCGGCCTGTTCGCGCGCCTGCTCGATGAAGTGGAGAAACAGCGTGGGACCGGGCGCGAACCCGGTGTGGTCGACATAGCCGTCGAGCGACTGGTTCATGCCGAAGACGAGCCTGGCCATGCCGCGGATCTCCCTGCCGAGGGCTGCCGAAGCGCCCAGTCTAGCGCCTCCGCCAGTCGAGGCGAGGCGGTGATTTCTCGCGCGGCCAGAACGGGGCGAGCGGACCTTCGCGACGCGGGTCGCCGCCGGTGTTCCAGATCATTTTCTCGATGACCCACGGCAGGATCGAGTGGATCTTCAGCAGCACGCTGTCCGGCATCTGTCCGAGGGTGACCCTGGTTCCCTCGGGTACGCCGTGCTCGACGCGCCAGGCGGCGACCTCCATCCGGATATCGTAGAGGATCTCGCTGATCTCGTGCCGACGCTCCGTGGGCAACTGGATGAACGGGGTGTGGACGAAACCGCTCCGCTCGCGGCGAGGTAGGGCTCTCGCCCTGGGTCGGGCCATGGATCTGCTCCTGACATGTGTCGACGGCCGCGGGCCGTGGCGGCGCGCGGGGCGGGGAGGGAGCGGAGCGCCCGGGCGACGCCCGGAGTGCGATGTGTTGTTACCGTTTCGACGAAGCCCGTGCGCTCCGCGCGGTCGTTTGGCTGCCGGCTTCCCGGGCGGCGGCGCTCTTAACGCCTTACCAGGACCGCCCGCCGGGTTTCCCCTTGAGGCGGCGACGAGGAGAGGTGCGCTCTGTAATCCTCGCCCAAGCCGACGACGGGCGGGCCCGGCCAGCGCCAGGTCCCCGGACGCGACGGATCTTCCCAATCCGCCCCAGTCCCGCTCGATCGCATCCCGGGGCCGCGAAGGTCGCTGGCCGCGCGCCCTCCCCATCGCCTCGAGACCCGTCGATTATACGCCGCCGGGAGTCGCGTCGGATGGACGTGGTCCAGCCTTCACGAAATCAAGGGCTTATGGTCGTGAGAAGCGTGCGCAAACGCGCCTCCGGCCACGGCCGGCGATGACGTCATGGCTGCGGCCTCAGGGCTGAATGAGCAATTGGACCCCGGCCCGAAGCTTGTCCATCCGAGCTTGGGTCGCCTTGACGGAACGAAGTTGGTTTCCGTTCGCCCGTGCGCCGACCACGTCGTTCAGAAGACCTTGCGCCGATAATTCCACGGCGAAGAAGGCGCGGACGCGAACCTCGTTTCCAATGGTATGGACCGGATAGCGGGCCAGCACCGCGCGGCCGCGAAAAAAAGGCCGCCCCGGTCGCCCGGGACGGCCTGTCGCGCTTAAGCGCGAATTCGCCTAGCGATCAGTACTTATACGAGGCGCCGAGGAAGAAGCGGCGGCCCGAATAGCCGGTGTTGATCAGGCGGACGTCGCCGGCCCAGGTGGACTCGTCTTCCTTCGTCAGGTTCTTGCCTTCGACGAAGAGCGACAGGCCTTGCGGACCCGGACGCCAGGTGAACTTGCCGTCCAGATAGCCGGTGGCGTCCTTGAAGACCGGCTGGCCTTGGGTGTCGGACGCGGTGACCAGGTAGTTGGAGCGGTAGTTGTAGGCGAGGCGGGCGCTGATCGGGCCCTTCTCGTACCAGACGGTGGCGTTGTAGCTGTTCTTCGACAGGCCCGGATAGGGCAGCGAAGAGCCGTCCACGCCGCTGTAGACGCCGACGTCCGAGGCCTTCTGGTAGGTGTAGTTGACGTCGACGCCGAGGCCCGACAGCAGGCCCGGCAGGAAGGTGAAGGCGGTCTTGCCGGTCAGTTCCAGGCCCGCGATCTTGGCGCCGTCGCCGTTCACGTAGGTGTTGTAGAAATACAGGGTGCCGTCGCCGAACACGTCCTGCTGGCCCAGGTTCGAGCGCGAGGACAGGTAGAACGAGCGGATGTCCTTGTAGAAGAAGCCGGCCGACACCTGGGTGTCGGTGTTCGGATACCACTCGAACGACAGATCGTACTGGTTGGCGCGGTAGGGCTTGAGGCCCGGGTTGCCGGCCGAGCAGCTGTCGGGGCCGTCGTCGGCGGTGCCGTCGTTGGCGTAGTTGATGGTGCAGGTCATGCTGGGCATCAGGTAGTTGACCAGCGGCCGGGCCATCAGCTGGGCGAAGCCGAAGCGGGCGCTCAGGCGGTTGTCGATCAGCCAGGCCTGCATGTTGAAGCTCGGCAGCCAGACCGTGTAGTCCTTGGTCATCGAGGTCAGGGTGTTGGCCACAACGGCGGTCGAGGCCACGCCGTTCACGAGACGGGTCTCCTGACGGGTGTACTGGCCGCTGGCCGTCGTCTGGGTGTGGACGCGGCGCACGCCGATGTTGCCGATGACGTCGCGACCCAGCAGCGGGAAGCCGTAATCCAGGCGGATGTACTGGGCGTCGCTCTTCTCGCTGACGGCGTACGGGATCTGGTTGTACGTCTTACCGTCGTTGCCGGTGGTCGTGTACAGGTTGTCCAGGTTGAAGTGCGACGTATCGAGGTACTGCGAGATCGCGTTGAACGACGGATACTTCCAGCTCGTCGGCAGGCCCGAGCCTGCGTAGTAGAAGTTGTCGGGCAGGTTGACCATGCCCTGGGCGAACAGGGCGTTGGAGAAGGCGCGCGACCAGTTCTCGGTCGAGTTCCAGTAGTTGGTCTGATAGGCGTTGCCCAGCACGGGGTTGGTCTGGTCGAGGATCTGGCTGTTGACCACCGTGGCGGTCGAGTTGACCGAGTTGGCGTAGATCACCGTGTCGTCGAGCGCGCTGTTGAGCGCCGCGCCCGAGCTGACGATGAAGCCGCCGTAGCCGTAGCCGCCGGTTTCGGCCTTCGAGTAGCGGCCGCCGAACTTGATGCTCTTCAGGAACGGCAGGTCGGCGCGATAGGCCAGGTCGATCTTGTACTGGTCCTCGGCGTTCTTGGAGTCCGACGGGCGGTATTGGATCTGCCACTGGTTGACGGCGGCGGCGTCGGACGGGCTCCAGCCTTCGGCGAAGGTGAAGACGGGGGCCGAACCGTTGCTCGGATCCAGCGTGACCTTCAGCCCGGGCGTGTTGAACGACACCGAGGCGTTGTTGGTCAGGTTCATCGTCTTGGTCTTGGCGTGCGAACCGATGAAGTCGATCTTCCAGCGATCGTCTTCGTAGTTGGCGCCGAAGGTGACGTAGTCGGAATCGTTGGTCTGCTTGAAGTCGCGCGACGAGATGCTGAAGGCGTTGTTGCCGCCGCGGTTGGCCGTGGTCAGGCAGTCGCCGACGACGTACTCGACGACGTTGTGGTTGGCGTCGACCTTCACGCCGGGAACGTTCTGGGCGGTGGCCGCGGTGACGCGGGCGCAGCCGTTGGCCGAGCGGTTCAGCGGGTCGAGGTTGGTCAGGCCCGTGCCGTAGTTGATGTCGTTGAGGATCTGCTCGCGCTTGTTCTTCTGGTAGGTGACGAACGTGCTGAGACGGTCGCTGACCTTGAACTGGGCGGTCAGTTCGTACGAGATGCGGGTGTCGTCACGGGTCCAGACGCGATAGCGCGGAACGCGCGGGCTGTAGTCGTACCACTGGCTTTCGCAGGCGGTGCGGGCCTGGGCGGTGGTCAGCAGCGAGGCGTCGGGGGTGGTGATGCCGGCGCAGCTGGCCTCGGTGTCGAAGCCGGCGATGTAGTCGCTGACGGCCTTACCGTAGGTCTGGCTGTAGTAGTCGAGGGTCTTTTCCGGCGAGTTGTCGAAGTCGCCCAGCAGGCCCCACGAGTGGTCGTCGATGAAGTCGCCGCGGGTCAGGACGCGATCGTAGTTCAGGTTGCCCATCAGGCCGAGGCGCCCTTCGAACAGCTGGGTGGCGCCGAACACGCTGCCGCGCGGCTTCCAGCCGGGCAGGGTGTCGAGGTTCTGCTGCGAGGCGGTGAACGAGATGGTGGGCTTCCTGAAGTCCAGCGGCTTGCGGGTGGTCACCGAGACCGTGCCGCCGACGCCGCCTTCGGTCATGTCGGCGGTGAAGCCTTTGAACACGTCGATCGACTTGACCATTTCCGACGGCAGTTCGCGGAAGTCGTTCGAACGGCCGCCGCCGCCGTAGACCGACAGGTTGCTGGCGGTCGACAGGGCGCTGACGCCGTTGATCTCGACGCGGTTCAGGTCGGGTTCGACGCCGCGGATCGACACCGCGTTGCCTTCACCGAAGTCGCGGGCCAGCTGCACGCCGGTGACGCGGCCCAGGGCCTCGCCCACGTTCTTGTCGGGGAAGGCGCCGATGTCCTCGGCGACGATGGAGTCGGAGACGGTGGAGGCGCGCTTCTTGCGGCTCATGGCGCTCTGAAGGCTGGCGCGGGTGCCGACGACGACGACCTCCTCGACCGCGTTCTCGACGTTGGCGTCGGCCGCGGCCTGGGCGGGCGCGGGCGTCGGGGCGGTCTGGGCGAAGGCGGCGCCGCCGACCATCAGCAGGACGGCGGCCATTCCGGTGGTGCGCATCAGCCCGGCTTCACGCCTGATCTTGCCGTTGACCTTCATAGTATTCCTCCAAGTACGTGGGCGGTGGCCGCCCTGTCTTTCGGGCCGTGCGGCGCCATGCGGCGCGCCGGCCGATTGGTGTGATTGGTGGCGAGGCGAGGGGCGCGTCCGACGCCGACCGACGGTCGAATCGGAGGCGCTCCCGGCCTTGCCGCGGCGATGGGGGAGAGGACCGAGGGGCGGGATTCCGTGCGCTCGACGCGGGGCGTCGAGCGGGACTCCCGGGCGGCGGGCACGGTGTGGGCCGGCCGGAAGGCGAAGGCGCGACGGAGGCCTTGCGTCCTTGCTTTTCTCGATCCGTGCGACCTGGGCGTGAGCGGTCACGCGGGAGTCGCTTCAATGAGGCGGTCTGTCGCCGATCGCGGACCTTTGGTCTCTGCTACCGGCGAAAACCATCCATTTCCAAGCTGACGCAAAGAGTCAATGTCGCGGCGACAATTTAGGGCCCGGCTGGCGCCTGCTCGTAATTATGTGACAATTAGAGCACGTTGTTCCCATATGGTGGAACGCTCTCGCAACAATCGGGATTAGTGCTTGATTTTGGCGCTAATCCTGCCCATCGTGTCGACATTCGGCGCGTTCGCGCGCCCGGCCGACGACAAGATCGGATCGAGAGGAGACGACAGGAGATGGCCACGCGCCCCCTTGAACACCCCGCTCGCTCCGCCCTCGCCGCCGACCGTACGGGGTAGGCAACAGGGAGGGACAAGTTTTCCACCGGGTTCGCTTCGGCGGCGTCTCCAAGGATCCGTTCACGGTCCGACGCAACGACGACACCGGTGTCTTTGAGCGGTCTTTTAGTTACCAGCGGTAAAATCGACGGCGTCCTCGGCTTTGTGTTTTTGTGCCGTAACAGACGTTGTCCAAAGGGCGGTTTCGCAAGGGGTTGCGAGCGCGTCCGATGCGTTCGCCCGCGCCCCTCGGGGCAGCGGGCGGCCCATTGAAATAGGGAGGCCCGCCGTGGCGCAAAGGCGCCTGGCGGGTCTCGACTTGCGGTCCCCCGCGGCCGCGACGCCCGTCCGGGCTGTCAGATTTCCTGAACCTGAAACGAAAGAAGCCCCGGACCAGGTCCGAGGCTTCCGATCCGCTCGTCGGTCGATGCCGGGGCCTGCCTTGCGACAGGCTCCCGTTTCGCATCTGGAGCGCGCTTGCGCGGGTTGGCCGTAAACGCCCGACCCTGGCGCGCTCCGCGCACGACCGAAAGACGGCATTTGTCCGCTAAAGCGCTGGGGTCAGATCAGACCTTCGATCTTCACGGAGCTTTCCAGCGCATTCGCGATCGACAAATGAGACACTGGGTCACCTCCTTTCGGCTGCGCGTCACACCTAGACGCAAGACTAAGGTTGGGTGCGCGAAGGATCTTGGCAAGGGGCGCGGTGTCGCAGGGCGCCGACGCAGGCTCGGAAGAGGGGAGCAACCCCGGACCGCGCAAAGGGGGGACGATGCACGATCCGGGGCCGCACCTCCCGGCGGCTGGCTAGAGGGCGCGCCAGGCCAGGAGGATCAGGGACCAGAGACCCAGATTGAGCGCCAGCGCCGCCACCCGGGGCCCGTTCACGCGCGCGGCCAGCGCCGCGACGGCGCGCGGGGCTTGGGCGGAGACGGCGGAAGCGGCGGTACGGGTCACGGCGAGGGTTCCTTGTTTCGAGCGCGGCGCCGACCTCGGCGCCGCTCGTTGGTAAAGATAGGAACGCCGGAGATAGTTTCATATGCGACAAAACGGTCGTGGGGCGTCATGGTCCCGCGCGAATTGTCGCAGCGAGTCGCGCCATGCCCGCCTGGGATCCCGACGTCTACGCCCGCTATCGCGCCTACCGCGATCGGCCGGCCCTGGACCTGATGCTGAAGATCCCGCGCGACCTGGCCCCGCGCGAGATCTGGGACCTGGGCTGCGGCCCCGGCGAGCACGCCGCCCTGCTGGCCGCGCGCCATCCGGACGCCGTGGTCCACGGCCTGGATTCCAGCCCCGAAATGCTGGACCGGGCGAAGGGGCAGGGCACCGACGTCGACTGGATCCTGGGCGACATCGCCGCCTGGACGCCGCAGACCCCGCCCGACCTGATCTTCACCAACGCCGCCCTGCAGTGGCTGGACGGGCACGAGACTCTGTTTCCGCGCCTGCTGACCAGCCTGGCGCCCGGCGGCGTGCTGGCCTGCCAGATCCCGCAGGTCGAGGACGCCGGCTGGCGGCGCAGCCTGCGCGAGGTCGCCTCGGGCGGGCCGTGGGCCGGGAAGCTGGCCGATCTGGACGGGGTGCGGGCGGGCCATGATCCGCGCGCCTATCACGACTGGCTCTCGCCGCTGGCCAGCGACCTGGATGTCTGGGCGACGACCTATGTCCACGCCCTGGAGGGCGAGGACCCCATCGTCGACTGGACCTCGGGCACGAGCCTGCGGCCTTACCTGGAAAGGCTTGAGCCGGGCGAGGCAGCGGCGTTCCTGGGGGCGTGGCGGGCGCGGCTTGCGGAGGATTATCCGAAGCGGGCGGACGGGATCACGCTGCTGCCGTTCACGCGGCTGTTCGTGGTGGCGCGGCGGTAGGGGGCGTGGGTGATCCTCGCCCTTCGACGGGCTCAGGGTGAGGATCAATCTTGGCTCCGGGATGAAGTTTAAGCGCTGCGGTTCAGTAGAAATCCTCACCCTGAGCCTGTCGAAGGGCGGGGGTTTCGGCTCCGCGAGAGTTCCGGCAGCGCGTCCCAATCGCCTCGGATCAGGGCTTCCTTCTTCTCCCGGCGCCAGCCCTTGATCTGGCGCTCGTAGGCGATTGCATCGGTGATGAACTGGAAGTCGCTCGCCCAGACCAGGACGACCGGGCGGCGCTTGAAGGTGTAGGCTTTTGGGTCGAGGCCGGCGTTGTGGCCGGAGACGCGCACGGCCGGATCGGGCCCGCGATGCGAGCCGACGTAATAGCTGCCGTCGGCGCAGCGCAGGATGTAGACCCAGGCGGACTGGACGTCGTACACGGCTTGGTCCTTCGACCTGATTGAAGTCGAAGGTTCGGCCGACGCCGAAAATCCTGGCCAGCGGAAAAACGGCTGGTTCAGCGGGGGCGAAAACCTCGTCCTTCGACAAGCTCAGGATGAGGTTTTTCTACCGCACGGCGTGTCCATGGGCCTCACCCTGAGCTTGTCGGAGGGCGAGGACCACGCGCCGTCTACTCCAACTCCTCCAGGCTCTTCCTGCGCCTCAGCTCCGCCACCGGAACATCCAGGCTGTCGAGCGCCATGGCGGCCGCTTCGAAGCCCGCGGCCACGGCGGGTTCGAAGGCTTTCCAGTCGCGGATGTCGATCTTGTCGAGCTTGGGGGTGACCAGGACGTCGCTGGCTTCGCGGCTGGCGGCGAGGTCGCGGCCGGTGGAGACGGTGGCCGCGCGCATCAGCAGGGCGACGATCGGCGGGCCCTTGCGCCATTCGCCCGACCACAGCCAGCGCCACAGCGAGGCGGGGCGGTGGACGTCGCCGGCGGTGATGCTGCGGCCGCGGGTGACGTCGACGCCGATGATCGGTCCCAACTGGAAGGCGCGCATGACGTCGGCCGGGAAGTTCTTCATCACCGCCCCGTCGACCAGCACCGCGTCGCCGTCGGCCACCGGCGGCAGCACGCCCGGCAGCGAGATCGAGGCGCGCAGGGCCCGGTGCAGCGGCCCGGAGCGGTGCAGCTGGTAGGCGCCCGAGGTCAGGTTCGACGAGACGCAGAAGAACGGCAGCCACAGGTCGGCGATGTCGATGTCGCCGAAATGCTCGTGCAGCCGCGCCTTGACCTTTTCGCCGCGGGTCATGGCGATCAGCGGGAAGGCGATGTCGTCGAGCGGGCTGGTGTCGACGAAGGCCTTGCGGATGCGGGCCTCCATCTCGCCGTCGTCCCAGCCCATGGCCAGGCCCGCCGCGACGATGCCGCCCATCGAGGCCCCGCCGACGAAGTCGATCGGCACGCCGCGCTCGCGCAGGGCCTGGATGGCGCCGATGTGGGCGTAGGCCCGCGCGCCGCCGCCGGACAGGACGAGGCCCACCGACTGCCCCGTGAGCACCCGGGCCAGGCGTCCGACGTCGGCCAGGCGGTTTTCGCGCAGGTGGAAGAGGCGGGCCGCGTCGGTGGCCTCCAGCCAGGCCTGCGAGCCCTGCGGGCGCTCGGCCGCGGGCGGCTGGATCAGGATCAGGTCGATCAATCGCTGGGCCTGCAGCGGTCGCGAGGCGTAGGCCGGCGGCTCGGGCGGCGGGGGCTGGTCGCCGCGTCCGACGCGGAACAGGCGATCGACCTGGCGGCCGACCACGTGCTTCCAGGCGGTCTCGTGAGCCTCGGCGACATAGAGCACGAAGTCGTGGCCGCGCTCGACGCGGCTGAACCATTCGGTCGGGGCCAGCAGGCTCTCGCCGCCTTCGACGGTGACGGCGTAGCCGAGGGCGGCGATGCAACGGCCGATGCGCTCGACGATCGGGCGGATGGCCGGGCCCTGGGAGGCGGCGATGAAGCCGTAGACCGACGGATCGCCGATCGAGGCGTGGGCGCCGGCCTGGCGGGCGCGGCGGATCATCAGCCGCGACAGCTCGATCATCACGTCGGGGTCCTGTTCGACCGCCTCGAAGAAGGCGGCGCGGGGCAGGGCGAGAATCTCGGAATCGCGCAGGGCGACCATGTGGGCCGAGTGCGGGGCGCCGGCGATCATCGCCATCTCGCCGGCCGGTTCGCCCGGGCGGATCACGCCCAGGAACTGCGGCTCCTGGCCCTCTTCGCGGCGGAAGGCGCCGAGG
>JASGDR010000195.1:0-9231 GCA_047607095.1 Caulobacter sp. | reverse complement strand
GCCGGCGGCGGCGCGGCGTGGCGGGCCAGTCTGCCCGACGTCTACCGCACCACCGAGGGCGAGCGGCGGATCGTCGAGCTGCCCGACGGCTCGCGCGCCTCGCTCGACGCGGCCACGGTGCTGCGCGTGCGCTACGACGGCGGCCGGCGGCGGCTGTGGCTCGACGAAGGGCGCGCGAAGTTCTCGGTGGCCAAGGATCCGCTGCGGCCGTTCTCGGTGGCCGCCGACGGCAAGCTGGTGGTCGCCACGGGCACCACGTTCAGCGTCGAGAAACTGCCCGGCCAGATGCGCGTGGTGCTCTACGAGGGGCATGTCGCTGTGCTGGACGGGGAGGGCGGCCGGGGCCGTCCGCCGCCGTCGCTGAAGGTCGACGGCGCGCCGGCCGAACGCCTGCTCACCCCCGACCACGAACTGGTCGCTTCGACGGTTTCGGACGCCACCGTGGTCTCGCCCGCCGATCCCTTGCGGGCGGCCTCGTGGGAGAACGGCCAGCTGGTGTTCCAGGACGAGCCGATGGAGCTCGCCGTCGAGCGGGTGAACCGCTACGCCCGCGAAAAGCTGCGGATCGCCGATCCGGCGGTGGGGCGGCTGAAGATCAGCGGCGTCTTCACCTCGGGCGACACCCGGGCCTTCGTCGACGGCGTCACGGCCGTGCTGCCGGTCCGCGCCGAGCCTTCGACGGGCGAGACGGTGCTGCGGATCGACCGGGGTCAAAATAACCGCGGGCAAAAAAAGATCAGCGGCGCCGGTGAGTCTTCCGCGGACTGAGGCGTCTCACTGACCAAAGCGCCGCGAACGAACAACGATCGGCGCGAGGGAGGGAAGTGATGCGCAAGAGCTTCGACCGCCGCCTCGTCTGGGGCGCCGCCACCGCTACCGCCGCCGTCCTGGCGGCCCTGACCGCGCCGACCGCCGGCTACGCCCAGTCCCGTGCGACCTACAGCTTCGACATTCCGGCCCAGGACCTGGGCGGCGCCCTGCGGGCCTTCGGCCGCGTGTCGGGCCAGCAGCTGGCCTTCGACGAGACCCAGCTGCGCGGCAAGCGCAGCGCCGGCCTGAAGGGCAGCTTCACCGCCGAGGAAGGTCTGCGCCGCCTGCTGGCCGGGTCCGACATGGTGGCCCAGCCCACCGCCAGCGGCGTCTACGCGATCCGCGGCCGCAACCTGCTTGTCGCCGCCAGCGCCACGGCCCAGGCCGCCCCAGCGGTCGCCGCCGAGCCCCAGGCCGCTCCGCCCGAAGCGCCTTCGGAAGTGGAAGAGGTCATCGTCGTCGGCACCCCCGGCGGCGCGGGCATCGACAAGCTGTCGGCCAGCTTCGCGGTCAGCACCGTCAACGCCGCCGACATCACCAAGGCCTCGCCCAAGTCGAGCGCCGAGCTGCTGGCCCTGGTGCCCGGCGTCTGGGTCGAGACCTCGGGCGGCGTCGCCGGCGCCAACGTCTTCGTGCGCGGCTTTCCCGCGACCGGCGACGCAGAGTTCCTGACCATCCAGCTGCAGGGCGCGCCGATCTATCCGCCGTCCACCCTGTCGTTCCTCGAGAACTCGTCGATCTTCCGCGTCGACGAGACCATCTCGCGGATGGAGGCCCTGCGCGGCGGTCCCAACCCGATCTTCTCCAACGGCCAGCCGGGCCTGACGACCAACTTCATGCTCAAGGAGGGCGGCGAGGAGACCAAGGGCCTGGTCAAGGCCTCGACCTCCGACTACGGCCTGCGCCGGATCGACGGCGTGGTCAGCGGCAAGCTGGCCGACGACCTCTTCTTCATGGTCGGCGGCTACGTCACCCGCTCGCCCGGGGTGCGCGACACCCAGTTCGACAGCGAGAAGGGCCAGCAGTTCACGGTGAACCTCACCAGGAAGCTGGAGAACGGCAAGATCAACCTCTACGCCCGGGCCACCGACGACCATGGCGCCTGGTACCTGCCGTTCGCCATCAACGTGCCCGGCGTCGACAAGGGGACCTACACCCAGATCGGCGAACTCTCGCGCCACCAGACCCTGCAGGTCCACGCCGACGGGACCACCCGCCAGTTCGACCTGGCCGACGGCCGCGGCTGGAAGGGCTACGTGGTCGGCGGCAGCTTCGAGCACGAGTTCGGCGACGGCTGGACGGTGCGCGACCGCTTCAGCTTCACCAAGGGCGACGCCAACACCTACGGCCTGGTGCCCGACGGCGGGGCGGTGACGGCGGCCTCGGTGGCGGCGGTGACCGGCTCGGCCGTGACCACGCGGGGCGGGACCACCCTCGGCTCGGGCGCCTACGTGCAGAACTGGGGCGCCTGGATCGTCGAGAAGGAGATCGAGGCCCTGACCAACGACTTCAGCGTCTCCAAGAGCTTCGGGATGCACGAGGTCTCGGCCGGCTACTACGCCTCCAGCTTCTCGTCGGACGACTTCTGGACGATCGGCAACTTCCGTCCGATGCAGGTCAAGGCCAACGGCGACTACCTGGCGACCGGCATCACCTGCGCCGACCTGGCGACCGCGGGCAGCGGTTCGGGGTGCTGGAACTACGGCCTGGTGTCGGCCGGCGACGGGCGGGTGGACGCGCTCTACCTGGCCGACGCCTGGCAGGCTACGGAAGCCCTTCGGATCGACCTCGGCGTCCGCCGCGAGCGCTTCAAGACCGACTACGTCGTCGACGACGGGAACGGCTATCCGGACGGCCTGGCCATCCGCACCACCGACTACAGCAACAGCAAGACCTCCTACACGGTGGGCGCCAACTACGACCTGAACGACGTCTCCGGCGTCTTCGTGCGCTATTCGCGGGGCTACAAGTTCCCGAGCTTCGACAACTTCCGCGAAAACCTGACCGACACCCTGAAGGTCGATCAGTACGAGCTGGGCTACAAGCTGCGCAGCGGGCCGTTCGAGCTCTACGCCACCGGCTTCGCCAACGAGTTCGAGGGCGCCAAGTTCGCCGATGTCGGCGGCGTCCAGGAAAGCAACACCAACCGCGCCCGGGGGATCGAGCTCGACGGCCGCTGGAAGTCGGATTTCGGCCTGTCGCTGGCGCTCAACGGCACCTTCCAGAAGACCGAAATCAAGAAGTCGTCGATCCCGGCCAACGCCGGCAACAGCGCCCAACGCCAGCCCGACTGGCAGATCCGCTTCACGCCCAGCTGGGACGTGCAGCTGGGCACGGTGGACGCCACCTTCTACGGCACGCTCAGCGCCGTCGACGACCGCTACGCCGACAACGCCAACACCCAGGTGCTGAAGGGCTACGAGAAGCTCGATCTCGGCGCGATCTTCCGCGTTGGGGCCTTCGACGTGCAGGTGGCCGGCGACAATCTCACCGACAGCCACGGCCTGACCGAGGGAGATCCGCGTTCGACCAGCGGCGCCAACGCCCGTCCGATCCTGGGCCGCTCGGTGCGCCTGAGCGTCGGCTACAACTTCTGAGCCCTTCGCGGGTTCTCCAAACCGTAAGCGTCTTTCTGCGCGCGGACCGGCTTCCTTTCTGCCGGTCCGCGTCCTTTTCTTCGATGAGGTTCCGATGATCCGCGCCCGCCTGCTCGCCGTCGTCTCCGTAGCGGGCTGGACGGCGCTGGCGCCGCTCGCCTCGGCCCAGACGTCCGCCGCCGAGGTTCCGACCCCGGCGGACGTCTATCAGGAGCTGTTCCATCAGGTTCAGGTTCGGCGGCTGTTTCCGGACGGCAAGACCTTCGTGGACGCCACGCCCAGGCGCGACCCCGGCGCGATCCTCGAGGACTATCGCGCCCACGCCCGCTTCACCGACGCCGAGCTGAAGCGTTTCGTACGGGCCAACTTCGTCGTGCCCGAGGCCGGAGCCGCGCCCCCGCCCAGCGCCGAGCGCACCACGCTGAAGGCCCATGTCGCGGCCCTGTGGCCGCACCTGACCCGCGATCCGGTGAAAACCGTGGCCGGCGGCTCGGCCCTGGCGATGGACAAGCCCTTCGTCGTGCCCGGCGGGCGCTTTCGCGAGATCTACTACTGGGACAGCTATTTCACGATGCTGGGCCTGAAGCTCGACGGTCGTTCGGATCTGGTCGAGAGCATGATCGACGACTTCGGCGGTCTGATCGACGCCTACGGCCACATCCCCAACGGCGCGCGCACCTACTATCTCAGCCGCTCGCAGCCGCCGTTTTTCTACGCCATGGTCGGCCTGTCGGAGGCGACCGACCCGGCGGTGGTCAAGGCGCGGGTCGATCTGATGCGCCGCGAGCACGCCTTCTGGATGGACGGCGAGAAGACCGCGGCCCCGGGTAAGCCGTATCGCCGCGTCGTCGCCCTGCCGAACGGGGCGGTGCTGAACCGCTATTACGACGACCGCGCCACGCCCCGCGACGAGTCCTACCGCGAAGACCTGGAGACCGCCCGCGAGGCGTCGCCGGCCACGGGACGTCCGCCGGCCGAGGTGTTCCGCGACCTGCGGGCTGGGGCCGAGAGCGGCTGGGACTTCTCCTCGCGCTGGATGGCCGACGGCGAGCATCTGAAGACCATCCGCACGACCGCCATCGTTCCGGTCGATCTCAACAGCCTGATGTACGGCCTGGAGACGGCGATCTCGGCCGGTTGCGCCCGCATCGCCGACGCGCCGTGCGTCGCCGAGTTCGACGGCCGCGCCAGGACCCGCAAGGCGGCCATGGACGCGGTGCTGTGGGACGCCTCGCGCGGCGTCTATCTCGACTGGCTCTGGACCGGGGGCGAGCGGATCGACGCCCTCAGCGCCGCGACCCTCTATCCGCTGTTCGTCGGCGCGGCCTCGCCCGATCAGGCCAAGGCGGTCGCGGTCGCGACCCGCGCTCGGCTGCTGGCGTCCGGCGGCCTGCGCACCACCACCCGCCGCACCGGCCAGCAGTGGGACACGCCCAACGGCTGGGCGCCCTTGCAGTGGGTGGCCGTCGCGGGTCTGCGCCGCTACGGCGAGAACGCTCTGGCGGGCGAAATCTCGGATCGCTGGCTGGCCACGGTCGAGCGTGAATACCGGGCCAGCGGCAAGATGCTGGAGAAATACGACGTCGAGGAGGCCAAGGCCGGTGGGGGCGGGGAGTACCCGCTGCAGGACGGCTTCGGCTGGACCAACGGCGTCACGCGGGCGCTGCAGGAAGGCGCGGCGAACTAGAGCTCCGGCTCGTCGCCGCCCAGGCGCTCGATCTCCTCGACCAGGCCGTCGACGTTCAGGATCGTCAGGGTGCGGCCCTGCTTGGCGATCAACTTGCGGGTCTCCAGGCGGTTCAGCTCGCGGGTCACCGCCTCGCGCTGGGCGCCGGCCAGGACGGCGATCTCGGCGTGGGTCGGGGCCTTGGTCAGCACCGCCTGGTTGTCGTCGATGCCGGCCTCGGTCGCCAAACGCACCAGCTCCATCTGCACGCGGCAGGGGGCCGAGACGGCGTTCAGCTCGAATACCCGACTGCTCAGCGCCCGGACCATGGCCGCCAGATCCTCCATCACCGCCCGGGTGAAGTTGGGCGCGCCGGCCATCAGCTCGGCGACCAGCGGTTCGGGCAGGCGGCCGACGATGGATTCGGTCAGGGCGGTGACGTTGGCCGAGCGCGGCAGGCGGTCTATGGCGGCGATCTCGCCGAAATAGGAGCCCGGCTGCAGGCGGCGATATCCCACCTCGCGTCCCGACCGGGCGTACTGGTTCACCAGCAGCAGGCCGCTGATGACGATGTAGACCGCGCCGCCGGGATCATGCCTCTGGACCAGCCGCGCGCCGCGCCGCACGGACAGGATTTCGACGCGCGGAACCATGGCCTCGATCTCGGCCGGCGTCAGGTGGCGCAGCAGCCGGCTGCCGGTCAGGGCCTGGAGACGAAAGGCGATATCGCCGTAAGCTGCTGCCTGCGGGGTGCTCGCGGGGACGGATGAGTCCATAATCGCCGCTCCAGAGTTCGCGTACGGGGAGAGTCGAGGGGCAATGGGGGACTTAAACTACAAGGCCTTCATCAGCTACAGCCATGGTGACGGCAAGCTCGTCGACTGGCTGCACAAGCGCCTTGAAGCCTATCGGCCTCCCAAGGGCGTAGGGGCGGCCGCCGGCCGTCCGCTGCGGCCGATCTTTCGCGACAGCGCCGAACTTTCCGCCGCCGCCGACCTGGGCGAGGCGATTCGCTCGGCCCTGGATCATTCGGAATTCCTGATCGTCGTCTGTTCGGAGACGGCGCGCCGCTCGAAATGGGTGGGCGAGGAGATTCGCCATTTCCTGTCTACCCACGGTCCGCAGCGGGTGATCTGCGTGCTGGTCGACGCCCCGGAGGGCGGCGGCGAGGTTGTCGATTGCCTGCCGCCGGCCCTGCGCGAGGCGCTGCCGCCCGGCGGCGAGCCCCTGGCCGCCGACCTGCGCCCCGGCGGAGACGGCCGGCGCCTGGCCTTCATGAAGGTGGCCGCGGCCCTGCTGGGGGTGCGGCTCGACAGTCTGATGCAGCGCGATGTCCGCCGCCGAACCCGCTGGATGGCGGCGATCACCACCGGCGCGCTCGGCGTGGCGGTGGTGACCGGGGCCCTGGCGCTGATCGCCGTCGACGCCCGCCGCGAGGCCGACGCCCAGCGGGCCGAGGCCGAGGACCTGGTCGCCTACATGCTGGGCGACCTGCGCAAGAAGCTGGAGCCGGTGGGGCGGCTCGACGTGCTCGACGGGGTCGGCGCCCGGGCCCTGGCCCACTACGCCCACGTGCGCACCGGCGACCTGGACGACGCCGAACTGGCCCAGCAGGCCAAGGCCCAGACCCTGCTCGGCGAGATCCGCGACAAGCGGGGCGACCTGAAGGGCGCGCGGCAGGCCTTCTCGCAGGCGGCGCGCACCTCCGAAGCCCTGTCCAGGCGGGCGCCCGAGGACGGCGCGCGGCTCTACGACCATGCCCAGAACGTCTTCTGGCTGGCCTATGTCGATTGGCGCCTGGCGCGGACGGTCGAGGCCGAGGCCGGGTTCCGTCGCTACGGCGAACTGGCCGAGCGGCTGACGCGCCTGGACCCGTCCAACGCCGAGTGGAGGCTCGAGGTCGCCTACGCCCGCAGCAACCTGGGCACCCTGCTGTTCGAACAGGGCCGGCCCAAGGACGCCCTGGCGGTGTTCACCGACGCCCGCGACCGGTTCGCCGCCGCCGAACGCGCCGCGCCGAACCAGCGGAGCCACGTGCTCGACCTGGCCGACGCCCATGCCTGGGTCTCCGACTGCCTGCAGCGGCTGGGACGCGTGCGGGAATCTTACGCCGCGCGGGCGGCCGCCCAGGACCATCTCAAGGCGCTGGCCGCCAAGGAGCCCGACAACCGGCCGCTGGCGGCGAAGGTCTATGCCGGACAGTTGGCCCTGGCCCGGCGCGCCCTGGAGCTGGGGCGCACCCAGGAAGCCGGCCGCCTGGTCGAAGAGGCCGGCCGCGGTTTCGCCGAACTGGTGGCGCTGGACCCTCAGAACGCCACGTGGCTGGAGTATACCGCGACGGCCGACATGGAAGCGTTCGACCTGGCGATGGCCAGGGGCGATCTTGGCTTGGCGCGGTCGATGCACGTGCGGGCGAGCGGGCGGCTGGCCAAGCTGAGGGCGCTCAATCCCGAGATCTATGCCTGGACCGCCAAGCTCAGCGGGCGTCTGCGGGTCGAGGCCATCAGGCTGGCCGAGCTCGATGGCCGGCCCGACCTGGCCAAGGCGGCGGCGGACGAAATCGAACGCTCGCTGGCGGCCCGGCCGGGCGTCAAGGGCGACGCCGACCGCGAGGCCATGTTGCTCGGCGTGGCCCGCCTGACGCAGGGCAGGGTGGCCGACGTCGAGCGACTGCTGTGGCCGCAACGGGAATCGCTATCGCCGGAAGGCCGCGACATCCTCGCGCGGGCGCTGTTCCGCCAGGGCCGAGCCGCAGACGCGGCGGCCATCGTTCGCGAGCTCCGCGCACAAGGTTATGCGAAACCCGAGTTTGTTGCGTTTTGGCGCGATTCACCTCTAGGTTAAATTCGCCTCAAGGGGGAATTTTTCTTATGCAAGGCAGCACTGTCACCGGGCCCGAGCCCGAAAAGGTCGTCGACGTCGTCGTCGGCTTCAACTACGACAACATGAGCTTCATGGACGTCGGGCCCAATCCGCCCGAACTGCTGGATCTGGACCTCACGGAGCGTTGCCTCCTGAAGTTCCGCCTCAGCGACGACCTGCTCGAAAAGGGTTGGCGTTTCCAACCCACGCCGATTTCGTTCGAGAACGACTGGGGCCAGAACTTCTCCAGCTACACCTGGACCCAGTACAACCCCGATCCGGATGGCCAGCCCATCCCTTATGCCGCGTTCAAGGTGGTTTTCGAAGACAAGCGCCAGGGCATCTTCGTCTACAGCCTGTTCATGCTCGACGCGCTGGGCCAGGCCATCGACCTGGATCCGCTGATCGAAAACGGCACCGGAACCTGATCTGTCCGACCTGACGTCATCCGACGAACTCGCCGCGCTGCTTCGGCGCGGCGAGCATCTTCAGGCCTATGACCTGGCGCGGCGGTCGCTGGACGACGGCGACCGCTCGCTTGCCCTGGCGCACGCCGCCGTGCTGTCGCTGGCCCGGGCCGGGGCGACCGATTTCGCCCGATCCGAATATGTGCGGCTGGGCCTTGCCGCTTCCGACGACGCCGAAGCGCTCTCGCTGGGCGCCCGCCTTCTGAAGGACGTGGCCCTGGGGGCCGCCGGCGCGCGTCGCCGCGCCTTCGCTCGAGCTTCCGCCCGCGGCTATTGCGCCGCGGCCGCCCACGGCGGAGGGCGCTACGGGCTGGTCAACGCCGCCACCATGAGCCTCGTCGCCGGCGACGCCCGGCGTTCCGCCGAAATCGCCGCCGCGGCCCTGGAGCAGGCGGGAGGCTCCGCCGAAGGCGAAGCCGGCTATTTCGACCATGCCAGCCGCGCCGAAGCCCTGTTCCTGCTGGGCCGGCGCGAGGCCGCCGCCGACATGCTGGCCGCGGCCGTGGCCTGCGCGCCGTCCAGCGTCTCGGCCCACGCTTCGACCCTCGGTCAGCTGACGATGATCGCGGCCGAGACGAACGGCCCGACGGCCTGGCTGGAAATCCTCCGCCCTCCGGCGACCGCCCATTTCACCGGCCACATGTTCACGCTGCGCGACGCGGGCGAGGAAGCCGGGCTCCAGGCGCGCATGGCCGAGGTTCTGCGCGCCGAGCGCATCGGCTTCGGCTACGGCGGCCTGGCCGCGGGCGCCGACATCCTGTGGGCCGAGGCCCTGCTGGCCGCCGGGGCCGAACTGCACGTCGTCGCGCCGGTGTCGCTGGCCTCCTAT
>JASGDR010000194.1:0-4850 GCA_047607095.1 Caulobacter sp. | reverse complement strand
TAGGTGTCGGCCGCCAGGGTGTAGACGTAGGGCATCAGCCGGTAGCGAAGCTCGTCGTACCAGGCCAGCGACTTGTAGACCTCGGTCCCTTCGTCGGCGAGTTCGTAGATCTCGCGGAACGGCAGCTCGCCGTGGCTGCGGAACAGCGGGCTGAAGGCGCCGAACTGGAACCAGCGCAGGTTCAGCTCCTGCCACTCGGCCCAGTGGGCGGGGTCCTTGTTCTCGTAGCGCTTTTCGACCGAGAAGCCGCCGATGTCGGTGGTCCAGTTGGGGATGCCCGACATCGACAGGTTCACGCCGGCCGAGATCTGGTCGCGGAAGTCGTCCCAGCGGGCCACGACGTCGCCGCTCCACACCGCCGAGGCGTTGCGCTGCAGGCCGCCGAAGCCCGAGCGGGTCAGGATGAACGGGCGGACGTTCGGGTTGTCCTTGATCTCGCCCTCATAGACGCCGCGGGTGTGCTCCAGCGCGTAGCTGTTGAAGTACTCCGCGCCCGGGCCGAGCGCCGTCGGGCTCATGCGCAGGGTGCGCTCGGGCAAGTCGACGTTCGAGTGCAGGTCGGGCTCGGAGGCGTCCATCCACCACGCGTCGACGCCGTAGACCTTCAGGTTCTTCTTCACCTGGCGCCAGTAGATGTCGCGCGCTTCCTGGCTGTAGGGGTCGTAGAACGAGTTCAGGTAGCCGGATCCCACCCAGTCGAGCGCGCCCTGCTCGACGTTGCGGTGGTACATGTGACCGGCCGCGTCGAGCTCCTTGTAGTTGTCCGTCGTCGGATAGAACTTCGGCCAGATCGAGATCATGAAGTGGGCGTTCATCCCGTGGATGTCGTCCAGCATCTTCTGCGGGTCGGGGAAGCGCGTTTCGTCGAACTTGTGGGTGCCCCACTCGGGGTCCTTCCAGTAGCGCCAGTCCATGACGATGTTGTCGAGCGGCAGGCCGCGCTTGCGGTACTCCTTCACCACGCCGACGATTTGGTCCTGGGTCTCGTAGCGCTGGCGCGACTGCCAGAAGCCGTAGGCCCAGCGCGGCATCATCACCGCCGAGCCGGTCAGGTCGCGATAGCCGGCCACCACCTGGTCGAGGTCGTCGCCGCCGACATAGTAGTAGTCGATGGCCTTGCCGACTTCCGAGGTGAACTGCAGCGAGTGGCGGTCGGCGCTCGGCATCGGGTCGTTGTGCAGCAGGCCGATGTAGCCGTCGTCCGGCGTCCACTCGACGCGGATCTTGTGCTTCTTGCCCGGCGTCAGCTTGGCGTCGAAGTTGTGATACCAGGGGTTCCAGTTCTGGCGCCAGCGGTCGATGACCAGCTTGCCGTCCAGCCAGACTTTGGCGTAGCTGCTCGAATAGAGCTTGAAGTTGTGCTCGCCGGCCTTGTCGGTCTGGATCGAACCTTCCCAAACCACCGACTGGCCGGGCTGGAGCTTCTTCTCGGCGGTCTGCAGCTCGGCCGGCCAGTTGGGCAGGTCCTTGAGGAAGCGGTAGTCGATGTCCTTCTCGACCCGCGTCACCTTCAGCTGGCCGTTCTGGTAGTACTTGGCCGTGAAACCGCCGGCCTTGCCGTCGGCGTCGAAGATCTTCAGGTCGCGCGAGGCGACGTCGTAGGGGATCGGGTTGCCGAAGCGGGTGATCGAGTTGTTGTCCCACAGCAGGCCGTAGCCGCGCGACGACAGCAGCATCGGCACCGCGATCGAGCGGTTGTACTGCAGCAGCTCGACGTCCTGGCCATTGTAGTTCATCTGGCCGTTCTGGTGCTGGCCCAGGCCATAGAAGGCCTCGTCCGTGCCCGGATTGAACTGCTGGCGGACGGCGTAGAAGTCCTGCCCCTCGACCTTGACCGGCGTGAAGGCGCCGCGGTCGCGTTCGCCCAGCACCTTGCGGCCCTTGGCGTCGAGGAAGTCGACCGTGCCGTCGCTGAGCGACACCTGGGCCGTGGCCTTGGCCGTCTTCAGGGTCAGCACGTCGCCCTTGGCGTCGACCGTGAAGCCGGTCGTGACGGGCTTGGCCAACACCATCAGGCTGGGCGGCGCGTCGAAGGTTTCGCTCGGCGAGGCGGTGACGTGGATGATCCGCTCGCCCATCACCTGCAGCCGGACCTTCTTGGCCGGGCCCGAGGCGGGCGTGATCACCACGCCGTCGGCGGTCTTCTCGAACGAACCGTCGAGGGCGAAGGCGCTGGTCGAGGCCAGCAGGGAGAGGGCCAGGCCCGCATAGAGGCTGCGCATGTTTCGTTCTTCCCTGTTGTCGTTGTCTTTTTGTGGGGTTGAACCGGCGACCTAGTAGGTCGCCAGCTTCACCTTCAGGATCTGGGGCAAGGTGGTCAGGTTCAGGCCGTAGTCGACCTGGTCGCCGTTCCAGACGCGGTCGAACACCCACTGGCCCTTGTCGTCGAAGTGGCCTTCCTCGACCCGCGAGACCATGAACTGCTCGCCCTTGGCCGAGCCGAAGGTCAGGCGGGCGCGATAGCCGGTGATCAGGAACTCGTCGGGGCCGAGCTGGGCGATCAGGGCGCCGGCGTCGGGAATCTCGCGGTCGGGCTGCTTCTCGGCCTTGGCCATCCACGGAGCCTCGATCGAGCCGAACTGCCATTCGCCGTAGGTGACCCGCACGTTCCAGCGGCCGCCCAGATCGATGGTCTCGGGCTTGCCGCCCTCCTGCTCGCCCACGCCCCAGACCTTGCCCTCGAAGGACAGGCGCGCCCATTCGCGGGCCATCGGCGAGAGCAGGCGGTAGTGGACGCCGAAGTTCTCCAGCGTCTTGGCGTCGACCGTCTTGGCGCCGAGCGGGTAGTTGGAATAGCCGGTGTAGTCGAGGCCGAACGGCGCGAAGCCGATGCCCTGCCGGCCCAGCACGTCGTAGATGTAGCGGGCGTAGGCCTTGTCGCTGCCGATCTCGGGCACGAACAGCGGATTGTCGGCGCGGCCGTACTGCTCGAGCGTCTTACGGACCTTCTCGCTCTCGCGCATGTAGATGTCGGGCGCCAGGGCGTCGATCGACGGCGCGGCGGCCTTCCAGACGTCGAGCACGTTCCAGGTCGGGCCGCCCGACGAATAGGTGAACGGGTCCTGATCGTGGAAGGGATCGCGCAGGGCGGCGTTGACGTACATCGGCAGCGGCAGCTCGCGCTTGCCGGCCTGCGCGATCTCGTCGACGTAGCGGCCGATGGACCAGGCGTAGAAGAACTCGTCGGCGTCCTTGCCGAACACTTCCTTCCAGGTCCCCGGCTTCTTGCCCATGGCCTTGACCAGCGTCGCGGGCACGGGACCGTCGAAGATCTTCTGGGCGGTCGGCGAGAAGTCGCGGACGGCGCTGTAGGCCCCGACCTCGTTCTCGGGCTGCACCATGATCACGGTGTGATCCGGATCGACGGCCTTGAGGTGGCGCATCAGCGCGACGAAGGCCTTCTTGTCGGCCTCCAGGGTCGAGCGGAAGTGCGGCGACAGCGAGTTCTTCATCTCGCCCTTGCCGTTGATCAGGCGCGGGAAGCGCTTGTTGTCGAGCTTGACCCACTCGGGCGCGTACTGCGGGCCGTTGTTCTTCCAGGTGGCGAACCACAGCAGAACGAGCTTGGTGTCGTTCTCGCGGGCCTCCTTCAGCAGCAGGTCGACATAGCTGAAGTCGAACTTGCCCTCGACCGGCTCGATCTGCTCCCAGGCGACCGGGATCTCCAGGGTGTTGGCGCTCAGCGCCTTCACCGCCGGCCACACCTTGGGCAGTTGCGAGGGATAGTTGGCCGCGTTGTTGGCCTGCACGCCCAGCATCAGGAACGGCCTACCGTCGACCAGCAGCGCATGCTTGCCGTTCTTGGTCACCAGCTTGGGCAGCTGGCCTTGCGCGAAGGCCGGCGCGGCCAGCGACAGGCTGAGGATCGCGCCAAGGGCGGCGAGCCCGTTCCTACGGGTTCGAAACGTCACGCGAAAACCTCCATCCTGGCGAGCCGGTCGAGCTTAAGCCCGCATCGCGCGTTCGCCGCGGAAGTAAGCGCTGTCAAAGGGAATGGACATGCCCCCTCGCCTCCTCCCGTCCGGCGGTCGCGCGAGAGACTTCAGCCCCGCCAACTCGTTACCGCTACCATTCTTATAAATAGGACAATTAGCCGAGGCGGCGGCGATTGCAACCGGTTTTCATGAGCGCGAACGCCGGCGCCGGCGCCAGCAACAGTTTGTAAAATTTAGGGAAAAGGCAAAAAAATCCGCGCATCGCCCGCAGGAGGCGATGCGCGGTTGAAAAGACTTCGCGCGAGACCGGGGAGGTGGTTCGCGCGGCGCGCTGGCGAACCTCGCAGGAGATCCGCACGGCCGGACAGTCGCTTTCGCGACCTCGGCGCCACTCGTCATATGTATAATCATACAAATGAACGCGCAAGGGAATTGATAGCGTTGTCAGCCCATTTTTTGCGGGTTCATGCCTCGGCGGCGCAATGACGGGCGATAAACGCCTCGTGGGTCGGAAGGGCCTCGGCGGTCTGGCGCACGGCGGCCTGGATCGCGCCCAGCTGGCCGCGTAGGGCGGCCCCGTCGATCAGCCCGGCCAGCGGATCCGGCCGCCCGGGGCGCACGCCCTGCCCTTCCAGCACCGCCAGCCAGTTGTGCTCCTTGAAAAGCTCGTTGGGCAGCACGTGGATCCGACCATGGCCGCGATAGAGGTCGAGCTTGCGCCGAAGGCCTTCGGGCAGGCTCATCGCGCGGCAGTAGCGCCACAGCTCGCTGTCGTCGCGCTCGCCGGCGGCGTAGTGCAGGATCACGAAATCCCGCGCCTCCTCGAACTCCAGCGCCGACAGCCGGTTGTACTCGTCGACCGTGGCCGGATCGAAGTCGCGGTCGGGGAAATAGCTGAACAGCCGCGTGATCGCC